>NZ_SGXU01000058.1:0-4815 GCF_005435015.1 Halorubrum sp. SP9 | reverse complement strand
ACAGTGACGAGATACCGACTTACAAACGGTATGAAACGGCATCAAACAATGCAGTTCAAATATGGACTGATTCTCGTATCACTGGTAATGAGGTGTTCACAACGGCAGGAACAAGCAGTAATATACCAGTACAACGACTTGAAGACGGGGAAGTGTCTACAACTGTTAATCGAAGTGCAATCACTAATGGAACTATCTATATACACTCTAAACACGCCGAAAAAACAGGCTTAATGATAGATTCGGGAGGGGTCACCCTCGGCTCGCGAGAATACGCATTCGTTTATCTACCAAATAGTAATTCAAATGATAATACGGTCTATTCTAATGGAGTAGGAGAAGTATTTATAAAGAAAGCTGACTGACAGTCGACGACAACCGATGAAATCCAATATACAAAATCAAGAGTATTTTAGACTGCGAAAGGGTCAACTTACAAAATTTCACCTCAATAGAGTGCCACAGTTTCGAATCATCCAATTGTTCAGACATCGCCCGCACATTTCATAAAATGACAGACATTTGCCTTGTCACACCTAGATATCCGCCAACGCATGCTGGCGGGGGTGAAGTTAGTGCCCAATTACTTGCAGAACAATTAAAAAGAAGTGAAGAAATTGGGAACATAACAGTAGTCTCATTCGATGGCAAGAATACGGAGATTATAAACGATGTCAAAGTTGCTCGTCTAGCTGATCTCCCAACTTATCCGTACACTATTCCTAACGAAATTGCATATCGGAGACTCATTGATTATGAACTTGAGTGTGATGTTATTCATGCATATAACATGGATTTACATCCAGCAGTTGGTCGAATTTCTGAGAGATTACAGATACCCTCAGTAGCGACATTAAATTCATATTCATTAATGAATAGACAGGCCGTAAATATTAGTCCGTCAATTGAGCGTAAATTGTATGAACTAACACTTCTCCGAGCTGAACGACCTAGATTGAAGAGACAAATGCGTAAAATCGACATGTTTCTCCCACTGAGTCGGCCTGTCAAAGAAAAATATCAAGAATGGGGGCTTTCAGACTGTGAGTTTGAGGTCATTCCAAACATGATTGATCCAAACTTTGCTTCGTCAATGAAGAGGACCTCGTCTGAGAGAGGTAACCTTGTGTATGTGGGCCATTTGCGCCCGTCAAAGGGTGTAAAGTATCTCGTTGATGCTATGAATCATCTACCAACAAACTATTCACTGACAGTTGTTGGTGGTGGTCCTGAGAAAGAACATTTAGAAGCCCGTGCATCTTCCAGTTCAGCGTCAGAACGAATCTCGTTTACCGGAAAAATTCCCTATGAGAAAATCTCACAGGTATTTGATGATTCAGATGTGTTTGTTCATCCCGGTGTGTGGCCAGAACCATTTGGTAGGACGATCCTTGAAGCAATGCAATCTGGCCTCCCAGTTGTTGCAACTAATACTGGAGGGCCATCGGAAATAGTCCCACAACCAGATTTATTATGTAGTCCATCAGATCCAAGTAGTCTTAGTAAGGCGATAAAATATGCATATAAAAATCAGGATCAAATAGGCCAAGAAAATATAGAATATGTAAAAGATTGTTTTCACCCAGATAATATTCTAACTGATATTATAAAAATATATTCTAATATTAGTAAAAAAAGGGCAGTGTAGTTATGATTGTTTGGAAAATGAGATGGTCATAAAGATAATTCAGTTACAGTAATAATCGTCCTTATTTGCCCACAATATCATAAAACAACGTGACCTTGTAACTGCGCCTCCAAGGTTAGGTAAATCACTGTGCCTACGAAATTACAGCGTTGATCGATTAGTCGGTGAGGTACCTAGTTCGTCCAGTCCGTCCAAGAACACCATCGACAAAACCTTCGAACCACGGTTTCAGTAGCGTCCATTCTTGATTCCTCGTGATTACATACAACAAAATCCCAACTGATGAGAGAAAGAGAAGCTGCCCCACTCCCGAGAATCGGCGACGAGCAAGCTGGAACAGATTTCGTGTTCTATAGTAGACTTGGTACGGATTGGTATGTACAAACCCAGTCTCTTCGTGATTGTGTTCGACAACACTCTCAGGATCGAATGCGACCTGATATCCGTGTTCTCGTGCCCGAAAACAGTATTCGATTTCCTCCACGTAGAGGAAAAACGACGGATCAAGCAATCCAATATCCTCAATCATATCTGCCGAAATCATCATCGAGCAGCCGACGACCTGTGTTCGGGGGACAAGTTCATCATCGCGGGACCCGACTGATGGCAGATAGCCGAACCGATGCATAAGCCGTACAGCCGCTGTATCTCGGTGTTGCTGTGAGGGCGGATCATCACCCACAGCGGGCGCAAGAATACCGACCTCGGGATTCACAAGGATTTTTCTCGCTAGCCGCGATACTACTTCGATATCTGGAAGATTAGTATCTGGATTGATTATGAAATAGCAATCACATTCCTCTGAAAGATGTTGTATTCCAAGATTGTTCCCCGCAGCATAACCAACATTGCCGTCACTCTCAAGATATGACACCCTCTCTGTGCTCCTTGCCAGCTGATCCAGTGTCGCCGAAGGCGAACTATTATCTACGATAACGAGTTCATCAACGCCTTCATAGAGTTCGGCCGTCAGACGATGAGTTTCCTCTTCTGAGCGATAATTAACGATAACCGCCCCCACCGTTGGATTGCTTTCAACCACCGAGCCACCTGTCATGTGTGATGCCTTTCTCTTCTGGCTTAATTTACTTAACCATCATATAGACAACAGTTGTTCCGAAGTTTATCTGTATCGCATATATCGGATCATCGCACACAGTTTTGTGCTGCGCCGCGTTTAGGATGGGATCTGCCGTTTCGACGTACCCACTAATATTGATAATCTGAGAGGACGGCACTTCACGGATGAATACATTAACTGTATTCGTTCCAGTGGTGTTCAGACAAGAATGAAGATTGAGGCGGTGTCTTTTCTGGGTAATTCATGCCCGAACGCATACGCGTCATTGGAAGTGTCGACAAGATCAAATTAGGTTTTATGAGGCGAAAGGAGACACCGAGGTGTAATGAATCTCGGTATTCAGTTCCATCTCGCTGGATTATCACTTTCAAATATATTCTCGATGATATATTCGGCGTCGAACGTACTCGATTATCCGTTCATAATTGGGTTCACAAAGTCGATCTACAGCCTGAAGCTGGTCAGTGCCCGGATCACATTGTGGTTACCGAGACATCTGGGAGCGAACTTCGAGGAATGGTTGCCGCTCAACTGTTACCAGCTCCCGCAGAGAGTGTCTCTATTGGGGCTGGCTTGGCCGTTATCTCCAGCTGAAACTTCGCGATCGGGATTATCATTGGTGAACTACCCTGGGATATTTTTTACATCACTATCGGACAATCTCTCCGGAGCTTCTCATCGAGCTTAGTTCAGACGGTCAATATCGTGTTTCTGCTGATCGTCAGTTGTATTACAGTGTATCTGTTAGCACGACCAGTCTACCAACATATTCCAAACTGAGTAGCGAACCAGCTTGAATCAGTTGCTCGGGCTTGTGACTTGGCCCTGATCTCTCACAAACCGGTAGACGACGAAGACACACGTTCCCAGGATTGCTCCGTACCAGAGCGTTCCGACCCGGATAATCACTGTCGCACTTACCGCAATTGTCTGGGTGTATCCCAAGATGACGAGCATTCCGACCATACTGGCTTCTGCGGCCGCTAACCCCCCAGGAAGGAGGCTGGCCGCACCCACGACCGATCCCAACCCGAACACGAACAACGCAGCGAGGAGGGTCGCTTCCGAACTGAAACCACTTAGCACCACCCACAGCGCAACTCCCTCTAAGCCCCACGCCACGAGGCTAATGAGGAACGCGGTACTGAGTGGCCACACTTGGAACAGCGTATACGTACTCTCATAGAACTCCTCTAACTCGGTTACATACGACCCGACGATCGGAAGCGTCTCTAGCCATCCTAAGACACGTAGACAAAACGTTCGCCACTGAAGCAGACTGATGCCGAGCAAGAACAGGAGAATCACGCCGATCAACACGACCGATGACCGCTGATAAATGAGTAACCCGAGAAACGCAAAGGCCGACAGTGCGATCAGATCAGTTACTCGTTCAGCACCGACCACGGACGCTGTCTGACTGACTGGTACATCACGGAGGTCACGAAGGAACCAGGCCTTCCAGACTTCACCTGCTTTCCCAGGAGTCACGACCATCATCAAACCGCTGAAAAACACGATCAGACTTGTCTTGAGTGGGATGTCAATGTCTAAGTGGCGAAGATAGTATTCCCACTTGAGAAACCGGACAGCATAGCTAATCGTAGCGAGGAGGAACACGACACCAACCCGCCAGCGATCAACCGCAAGCAGTGCCGAAACGACTTGCGAGGCGTCACCGACGACGAACAGCCCAAAGAACACGGCAACCGTCAAGAGTGCTGTGACCCAGAGCCCGTGTTGGCGAATCGCTCGTTGAACTGTTGAGAGGACACCCATTAGAGATTCACCATCCTGAGTGCGTCATTTAGTTTCGTCGCAGTATGACCCGAGAGATACCCCCCTCGTCCGGCTATCTGCGTTGATGTGGATTTGATAGCCTCACGGAATGGCGAGTCACACACTGTTATAGACCGGCCCACCTCCATCGGAAAGTGCGCATCGCTTCCGCCCGTGATCGCTAAGTCGTGCTGGGTAGCATACTCCCGAGCGCGACGGTTGAAGCGAGAGAGTAGACAGCGTGAATTTTGAGCCTCGACGCCGTCAACTTGTGAGGCAATTGCGTCGAGATCTGCGTTGTAATACT
>NZ_SGXU01000589.1:0-282 GCF_005435015.1 Halorubrum sp. SP9 | reverse complement strand
ATAAACTATTCCACGGCGAACAGATCCACGGCGCGACGGGATCGACTATGGTCCCTATCACCCGCGAGGAGATGGATCGCCGCGAGGGAGAGATGCGGGACCGCGAATGGTCCCCGCTCGCGCACATTTACGAGGAGTCGGATTCAAATCAGTCGTGGGATGCGTGGATCGATGAAACGCTACGGATCGAAGGCGAGCGGTTGCTATACGATCCGTCGTATGAAGGTAAATACGGTGAGATCGTCCGCGAAAAGGCCGCCGCCGAATTAGACTACGATCCCG
>NZ_SGXU01000588.1:0-304 GCF_005435015.1 Halorubrum sp. SP9 | reverse complement strand
TAGAGAAAACGAAGATACATGTTAAGGCGTCGAAGGGGGCAATCAGTGAAACCACGAACGATACTCTTCGCATAGCCCTCGCCATAAAATTCGTCAGAGAACTAGTCAAGCTGTATGAGCACTGGGAGTCTCTCGATCCTGTGGACAAGTATCCTCCTTTCGAGTTCTTCGAAGGTATCTACGAAGAGTGTAAAGATCAGGGGGTAAGGATCGATACGATACCCGATACACTTCTGAGCCGCTTTGCGAACTTGCGTGATGAGCCACCGTCTGAGTGGAACGTCGGAATATGATGGTGAGGTAA
>NZ_SGXU01000587.1:0-305 GCF_005435015.1 Halorubrum sp. SP9 | reverse complement strand
CATCTTCTACCTCCAGTCGCGCGGTCTCGACGACGACGACGCCAAACAGATGATCGTTTCGGGCTTCATCGAGCCCATCACGGAGGAGCTGCCGATCGAGTACGCCGTCGAGCTCAACCGGCTCGTCGAGCTCGAGATGGAGGGTTCGCTGGGGTGATCTGATGCCGGAGTGCGCCCACTGCGGAGCACACGTCTCACAACAGTTTGTGACCGTGTTCGGGTTAGACGGTGGTGACGTAGTTGCCTGTCCAGCATGTTCCGGTCGGGCACACATCGCAGAGACGATCGTGGATCGATACTAGTCT
>NZ_SGXU01000586.1:0-306 GCF_005435015.1 Halorubrum sp. SP9 | reverse complement strand
CAGGCGTATCAGGTGCCGGAGCGCGGGGCAGAGCTGAAGGCCGTCCGCGACGAGATGGTCGCGGACATCCGGGCGGACCTCCCGCCGAAGTCGGAGCGGCCCGAGGTCGGCGTCGTCTGGTACGATCAGAAGAAGGAATCCTTCTGGGTGTACCACCTGAATGAGCCGGGATTCCAGAACGCGCACACCCGGCCGCTGCGGGCGAACGACGCGCTCTCCGAGTTCGACAGCGGTCCCCGGAGCGGCTGGTCCGACAGCGCGCTCATCGACATGGAAGCGATGCTCGACGCCGACCCCGACGTGCTC
>NZ_SGXU01000585.1:0-306 GCF_005435015.1 Halorubrum sp. SP9 | reverse complement strand
GGCGGCGAGCCAGTCGGTCAGCGAGTGCGGATCGATGAGGTGGAGGTCCGCGTCCATCTCGTAGAACAGCTCCTTGGACACGCCGTCGTTCCACAGCTGGGTGAGACCGTCGAGGTCGACGGAGACGCCGTCGAGCTCGTCGTAGTGGTTCGTCTTGTACCGACCGCGGTACCAGATGGACCGGACGGCGTCGGCCTTGCCCAGCGCGACCAACATGTCGATGTAGTCGGCGGTGAACGGCGCGATGGTCTCCGGGACGGACTCGAACTCGACGGTCCCCATCGGCTCCATGCTCACCGAGTAGCT
>NZ_SGXU01000584.1:0-306 GCF_005435015.1 Halorubrum sp. SP9 | reverse complement strand
ACAAACGAGGACCCTCGAGAGCGCGGAGAGTATGATCCTGAGACAATTACCGAACCGACCGACGACTTCCCACAGATGGTCAAGGACCTCTTGCTTCATGTCACAATACATGCGGTCCACGAGGACGATGACGGGATTGTTCCTCTATCCGACGTTGACGGTGAAGGGGATCTACTCACACGTATAGAAGAAGAATTTGAACGTATCTTTGGCGAATATGCCGACGCCCGCCTAGCGGAAGTTGATGAGGTTCTCGGAAGCAAGTCCGCTGGCGAAGAGGCTTACCCGAACCTCCGGGAGTGGCTC
>NZ_SGXU01000583.1:0-307 GCF_005435015.1 Halorubrum sp. SP9 | reverse complement strand
CTGCGCGAGGCGCTCGACGTGATGGCCGAGGCGTACGCGGCGGTCCGCTGAGCCGGCGGCGGACTGCGCCGACCGGTCACTCCGCTTTCCCGCCCGTGATCCGCAGGTAGCGCTCGTAGTACTCGTCGCCGTAGCGGATCAGCTCTTCCCGCCCCTCGCCGACGCCGCCGTCGTTCCGCACGTCCCCGTCGAGGAAGTGGCGCGAGTCGAGCGCGCGGACCAGCTCCGCGTAGGCGTCGGAGTACGGGTGCGTCTCGCCGTACTCCTCGACCGCCGCGCGGTCGACGATCCGCCTCGCTTCCGAGGA
>NZ_SGXU01000582.1:0-308 GCF_005435015.1 Halorubrum sp. SP9 | reverse complement strand
ACGTGTCGCTCCTACAGGGCCATCTCGACCGCTTAGATCAAGAGGACATCATCCGATACGACCCCGAACGGAACGTGGTATATCCCGGTCCGAACCTTCGCGTTGCTTACTCATTCGCGGTTCTCCTCCCGGGATCGGGGGTGAACTAATAGACTCGGTTAAGTACGCACCTGAGACCGGAGCCACTGTTAGTGGCATAGACGGTCGGTGTTCAATACTTACTGATGATGTTCTAAGCCAAATCATAGTAATAGGTCAACAGGCACTGTGAGAGTTTGATGGCTCAAAATCCGAACGCCGGACACTCA
>NZ_SGXU01000581.1:0-308 GCF_005435015.1 Halorubrum sp. SP9 | reverse complement strand
TGGCCTCCTCCAGCCGCTCGACGCGTTCGCGCAGTTCTTCGAGGTTGGGATCCTCGGCCCGCGCATCCTCCAGCGGGCGGACATCGGTGAGTGCGTCGTCGACGCGCTTGTCCTCGGCCTCGCCGCCGAGGTAAAGATCGCGGCGATCCTGGTGGAGGCTCCGGAGCGTCGACTCAGCGATGCCGGTGTCGTCGGCGACAGTCGCGAACGACTCACCGCGGTCGACACGGGTGAGGGCCTCCCGGCACCGACAAGCAGCTCTATCAGATTGCTGATGCCGCCGCTGGCGACGCTCGTCTCGCGATCGG
>NZ_SGXU01000580.1:0-308 GCF_005435015.1 Halorubrum sp. SP9 | reverse complement strand
ACGTGGGAGACGGTCCCAGTTCGGGTGCTCCCACCGAGTGTGAGTTCATCCCGTTGTGTCACGTTGAGTTCAGTGGCAACAGCAGGGGAGATGACCATCTGTCCTGTCCACGGCCCAGCGTATGACCCGTTGTCATAATGGACGTATGAGTCCGCTAATGGTGTCGTATTGAGTCCAGCAACATGTCGCCCGGATTCGGGGATCACGCCCAGCGCGAGGACATACGTCTGCTCGTTGGTTGCTGGGTGCCGAAGCTGAATCGGGGTGATCGCAACGGGAGTGACATAGTCAATCCGTGAATCCGCGCG
>NZ_SGXU01000579.1:0-308 GCF_005435015.1 Halorubrum sp. SP9 | reverse complement strand
AACTCACCTTCGCTGATGGTTTCACCAGCAGCGACGGTGCGTTCGCGAAGGATGTTACCGACGTTGTCGAAAACGTACTGAAGTGCCATTATCTGTGAAAGAAGTCGTTAGTGGCTGGACAGGTCGATGCGACCGTTCGGCGTGCGGTCGAAGTCACGCTCGCCTTCCTCGCGAGCACGGTCCGCGACCATGCCCGACTCGGACTCCTCGGAGCCACTACCCGAGTCGTCGTTGATAGTGGTCGTGGTGGAACTGGCGATGTCCTCGGCGGCCTCGATCTTCTCATCGAGGTCGTCAAGGGTGATCTC
>NZ_SGXU01000578.1:0-309 GCF_005435015.1 Halorubrum sp. SP9 | reverse complement strand
GTACGAGGAGATCGCGGAAGAGCAGCTGATGGAGATGCACCCGATGATGCGCCAGATGTTCGGCAACGAGTAGCGCCCCGCGACATCCACCTTTTCGCGTCGAGTACCGCCCCTCCCAGCCGCCGGTTCGTTCGTTCGACCGGGGATCTCCGCGTTTATTGTCCCGGCCGACCAACCGTGCGGCATGGCAGACACGATCCTCGTGCCGCTCGAACTCCCGGACCCCGAGCCGCTGTCGCCGGTGCTCATCGAGGACCTCTCATCGCTGGACGTCGTGGTGCTCGGGCACTACGCCCTCCCGGAGCAGAC
>NZ_SGXU01000577.1:0-309 GCF_005435015.1 Halorubrum sp. SP9 | reverse complement strand
ACTGTCGAGGAGCGTACCCTCGTAGCGGAATCCGACACCGAAGCAACTGTTCTCGACGAGTTCGCCACCCCTGCTGAAGAGGGCGACCGTCAACCGGCAGGGCTCACCCACAAACTCCGAGCCGAAGACGGCGACTGGCGGCTGTGGACGCACGAATCTCGGGAGTTCATCTATCCCGGTGACGCGCCTGACGAGCGACCAGCGGACGACCTGCCTGATGACTGCCCGACATCAACGCTCGCGGACTACAGCCCGCCCGACGAACTCTCTCGTGAGGCGGTCGGAACGTTTGTGATCGAGTATCACGAA
>NZ_SGXU01000576.1:0-309 GCF_005435015.1 Halorubrum sp. SP9 | reverse complement strand
AGAAAGTTGCCCGCCACGACCCGTCCACCGTTCCACAGGTTAGTGGTGGCTTCACGATCGACTGGGGGCCGCTGTTCAAGCCCACGGACATCGAGCGGGCCGAGGGGATGGTGTCCATCATCACCGCGGCGACCAACGGGATCAAAAACTACGTTCTCACGCCCTCGGAGGCCCGCGAGGTCATCGAAGCGGGGTGGGCGGAGTTTGACATGGACACCGACCTCGGGGAGTCGCTCACCGAGGCCGAGATGGACACGCTGGACCGCATCAACATGAACGAGGCGGGACAGGGGCTTCAGGACAACGAGC
>NZ_SGXU01000575.1:0-310 GCF_005435015.1 Halorubrum sp. SP9 | reverse complement strand
ACACCACGGTTCCGATGAACGAGACGCCGTTGGTGACGCCACCCAATCAGTGTGGGGGAGCCTCGCTGAACTTGCGTCCGCACCCGGGAAACGCCGGCTCCTCGGAAATCTCATGCCAGACCAGGGGCGGAGCTACCGGGATCTCAAACAGGATCAGGCGATCGATATCGAGGCAGGGACTGTCAGCCGGTATGTCCTGGATCTCGAAGCACGCGGGCTCGTCTCTGTCGACCGTCGTGGCCAGCGCAATACCGTTCGGCTATCCGATCGCGGCGCCACGGCCGTCAACCAGTGTCTTGATGCCGAGTAC
>NZ_SGXU01000574.1:0-310 GCF_005435015.1 Halorubrum sp. SP9 | reverse complement strand
TTCGAAGACGAGGGGATGATGGGCCACGAAGACGAGTACGTCTTCTGACCGAACGACTCTCCTCGACGGCGGTCCCCGCGGCGCGGAACCGTGCGTACCCCCCTCAACAACCCTTATAGGGCCCACATCCCGTATCCGTGGGTATGCACAAGGACGAGCTGCTCGAACTCCACGAACAGATGGTGACGATCATGGAGCACTTCCGCGCCCAGGAGTCGGTCGACGGATCGCTGTTCGACCCGTACGACGAGCTCGACGTCGACCCCTCGCACGTCCACAAGTCGAAGAGCGAGCACAAGCACGCCGTTTT
>NZ_SGXU01000573.1:0-310 GCF_005435015.1 Halorubrum sp. SP9 | reverse complement strand
CAGCGAACGCCATCGAACGCGAGCGGTGCGGTCCGAGCCGCAAGCGTCCGCGTCGTCTCCTCCAGCGCTGTACGCTCGTCATCGATACCGCCGACCACCGTCACGTGTGGACCGAAGACCGGTGCGTCCTCGACCCGCTCAGCAAGTTCCGTGATCGTCGCTTGGAGCTGACGGTGAGCCGTTGTCTCTGCTCCGGAGACAAGCCAGAGTGAGTACGTGGAATTCGACCGGTTACTCATCATCCGATCCGGACCACCGACACGAAAAAGCGCTCCTCCGATCGGTCACCTCGCGGATTCGTGAGTACTCA
>NZ_SGXU01000572.1:0-311 GCF_005435015.1 Halorubrum sp. SP9 | reverse complement strand
GTCCCCCTCGTCAGGCCGGGATCGGTCGGGGGGAGGCGTATGACGGGAGCCGAGACGTTCGGCGCCGTCTCCCTCGTGCCGCCGCTGTTAGCGATCGTGCTCGCGATGGTGACGCGGAAACCGGTCCTCTCGCTGTTCTTGGGGATCTGGTCCGGGGCCGCGATCTACACGACGAACCACGGCGTGGTCCAAACGCTGGACTGGCTCGTCTCCTCGATCGGCGAGAGCACGTTCAACGCGAAGATCATGCTGATCGTGCTGTTCCTCGGGGCCGGCGTCGCGCTCATCTGGCGGCTCGGCGGGGCGAACGC
>NZ_SGXU01000571.1:0-311 GCF_005435015.1 Halorubrum sp. SP9 | reverse complement strand
GCTCCATCGATCATCGCCGCTTCGTGGAGCTCTTCAGGTACGTCTTGGAGAGCGCTAACGGTGATAATTACCATAAATGGGTATGCCAGCCACATTTCGGTGACATTGTAAGCAAAAAACGCTGGCCACCGTGTGGAGAGCCACGCAACAGAACTAGTGCCCAGCAGACCGAGCACCTGGTTAACTAAGCCAAATTCGGCGGAGCTGAAGATCCCACGCCACACCGTAATGGTGAAAATTGCGGGCAATCCCATCGGGAGAATGATGAACGACCGCATGAGTCGACGACCACGAACTCGTTCGTTAGTGAC
>NZ_SGXU01000570.1:0-311 GCF_005435015.1 Halorubrum sp. SP9 | reverse complement strand
AGTGGGCCGTCAGTCCGTCAGCTCCTCGATCAGCGTGTCGAGGTCGTACGTCGCCGGCGCGCGCGACTCGTCGCGGAGCGTCGCGATGGTGAACGTCGAGTTCGTCCGCTCGACCTGCGGGATCGCCTCGAAGTCGCTGATCAGCCGCTCGACCGTGTCCGACGAGGAGAGCCGAGCGAGGACGACGAAGTCCGTCTCGCCCATCGTGAAGAACGCCTCCGTGACGCCCTCGACCGCCAGCAGCTCCTCGGCGAACTCCTCGTAGGGGCCCTCGTAGCTCGCGAGCACCTCGACGATGACGGTGACGCCGA
>NZ_SGXU01000057.1:1485-5461 GCF_005435015.1 Halorubrum sp. SP9 | reverse complement strand
CTTCGTCCGGTGGGCCAGTCAGACCGCCTTCGAGCGCGTCCGCGATTGGCTCCGTGACTTCTTTGACCCCAAGCAGGTTCTCAACGATATCAAGGAACGTGCGAAGGCCAAGTTCGCTTCACGCACCGAGAAAGATGATGAGTCTGAAGAAATCGAAGAGGAGCCCGAGAAAGATGTCGTTGAGAACGACGACGACTTCATCGACATCTCCAGTGGAGGAATGCTCGACGATGATGTTCAAGCCGAACTCAACGAAGCTTTCGAAGAAGCTCGTAAGCAAATGGAATCCGGCAAGTGGGATGACTTCGGAACCGCCCGCTCCATGACAGACGGCGGAACCGACTGAGGTCGAAACTCACCCGGGGACACCCGGTCAAGAGCGGTAGCTATCGTGTTTCGACCGTCATTTTTTGAACATCCCGTCCCTGAGAGACATCTTCCCTCGATTTCATCGAACCCTGCGTTGTAGTTAGAGCCCAGTAATCCCCAAATACAGTAGAATCAGAAATAAACCATCTGTTTTCTCGGATAACCCAGTCGAATATGGTCGAATTCTACCACCAAAACCAAACTCCCTCTCCTCGCCTCGGTTGCCACCCCCCCTTAATGACTAAGCCGCTAACGGAATATCGCGTGAATTCAGTCGGGGATGACCCCTACGAGGAAGGTGATATCTCATAGTAACACGCTTATTTGTTCTATCTACGGACTACAGGGCCTGTATTCGCCGTTTATCGGAGGGACGACTGTGCTGAATGCCGTATAGATAGCGCTTCGTTTGCCTAACCGCCTTAGCACCCTCTACAATCTCTCTAAAACATCACGTGGATGATTCCAAAATCACACTACACTCAGACCAACACTATTTTCGAGCTACTACATGTCTAGTCCTGACGACTCGCACCACCTCCACAAAGAATTCCCAATTGAGAGACAGACCGCTCCAACACTAATCTGCGTGCGACAGAGGTTCAACCTGCGTCAAGACCTATCGAGAGACGGCCGGACAGTTTGTCGTGACAGGAACTACGATTGACATGACAAATCGAGTGTCCAGTGTCGACTGACCCCAAGGGTGATATGTGATTGTGACAACCATCAGAACAGATGACGACGTACTACTCGATATCGGACAACACGAAGTCCATCGGGGAATTTCAAGGCGAAGATATTCTCCACCCAAAGTACCAGTGTAATACGTGTGGCCACGCCATATCCCCTTTCTACGCACAAAAAACGGGAGTTTGCGGACTTTGCCAGAATGGTTACAACGATTTCGAGCAATTAGAGAGAATTTTATCAGTGACGATTTACACGTACGAATTTCGTGACCACGAGATTACGAACGCGATTGACGAAGTGAAAGAAGGTGAGCATGCCAACGAAATGGCGGATATTCTCGAATGGGGAATGGAAAATCTGAATGATTTGATGAGCTATGATATGCTGGTCCCGCCGCCCCGAGGTACGCAAGGTACAGCATCAAATCATATGGAGAATATTGGCGGTCTCCTGAGTGACCGGGTAAATATTCCTCTCCGAGACGTACTGAGGAAGTCAGAGGAATACGGGTCACAGAGAGATACCGATGGTGCCCAAGAGAGGTGGGATAACGTTGATAATAAAATAGAGTGTATTCGAGAATTCGGAACTTCTCCCTCTGTAATCGTACTTGACGATATTGCGACGACTGGAGCAACTCTTGAAAACTGTGCCAAGGCCCTAAACGAATCCGGGGCTTCCAAGGTGGTCGGCCTCACGATTGCACGCACAGAGAACATTGAGGACCTCGTAGATGCAGAAGTCTACATCCCGGAGGACGAAATACCAGAAGATGAACGACCTTGACCCAATCATAGCAGGTATCAACGATAATCAAGACCTCAACCAGAAGGGTGTACTCAAACTCTTCGTTGACCTATTCACGGAGAAAGCCCCAAATGAAATCTCTCAAGACTTCTTAACCGACTATCTGAAAATCAAAGAACTTGAGGATAACGACCAATCTCGACTTGCATCTCAATTAAGCGAGGAAATTTCGACTATCGACATCGATTTTTATTCTCAATATATCGAAGGTCTTGACTCAGAGGGAATCTTGTTTGTACCGTTCTACGGTCCTAATTACCCGGACCTACTGTGGAACATTCCAGACCCTCCGTTGTGTCTATATGTCGACGGTGATGTGACCGCCCTTGAGGATGGAGTGGCCGTAGTGGGGACCAGAAGTGCGAAAGAGCATAGACTAGAATTTGTCCGGAAGATTGCATATACTCTCGTAGAGATGGACAAAACTGTAGTTAGCGGTTTAGCAAACGGTGTCGACGCTGCTGCTCACCAAGGGGCTCTTGACGCTGGGGGAGAAACAATCGCTGTGTTACCCGGCGAGGTACAGAAAGTGGTTCCCGCAGGAAATAGAGGGATTGGGGAACAGATACCTGATAATGGGGCCTTGGTTAGCGAGACGAGCAGTAAAGTAGGGATTCATCGTGGGAGGTTCGTTGAGCGAAATAGAGTAACGTCCGGTATTTCTACAGCAGTTATAATTGGGGCATCTGGTGAGACCGGCGGTACTATTCATCAGGCGGATTTTGCCATGGAACAAGAGAAGCCACGGTTCCTTTACGACCCAGAGGTTGATGACGGCCAATCACCAAACAAAATCTTCGAAAAAGGGTTTCATGGCTTCCAAACGCTTGATGAACTAAGAGAATTACTAAACTCGGATTTTATCCCCTCAGACTCCAACTCTCCAAATCCAACTACGCTGGACGATTACTGATATTTCTGATTATGACCGACAGGTCATGAATCATACTCACTGATGAAGTAGCGTAAAAGAATCTGGTTTGACTGATTGCTAAGATGTCTTCTAGAATTGGTATCTGGCACTCTAGGAATTTGCTCCCGGCTACTTTGGGTCGGTGACTGAAAAATCCGGAGATTCATATCGCCTCAGTAGAATTTCTAATTTATGACGGATGTTGACAGGTTAGTCGACATAATCTTTGAGAAAGAGCAACCAGAATCCGTCGATTTCGAGATAGCGTTCACGGCCTTAGTCGCAACAGCTACACTCACCTCCCTCAACTCGACGGTGAGACATTCGTTGATAATCACTCTCTGTGCTCTCGCTCTACTTGTGTTGACTCTTGTCCGCCGGATGGGAGTCATCGGGAAACATACCGACGAAGAAGCCGTTCTAAACTGGACAGTACGACCGATTGAGATGCTATCAATCATATGCGTGCTTCAGATTAGCAACACGGTCTTGAGTACGGTCGGTGACTGGGCAACAAGAATTAACATAGTCTCCCTTTCACTGATTGTGGCAGTCCTGTTCATCGTAGTGCTACAGGAATTCGTTTTTGGTGACTATCGCATATGGGGCTCGGCGTTTTTTACGAAAGGATTGGCGGTACAGAACGGAAATGAGGAGGTTGATAGTCGGTTACATAGCCTGATATTAACTGTACTCGCAAAGTTCTATTTTGAGTTCGCATACCTCATTCTGCAAGAGCCCGGCGTCATCCCTGAGAGAGATATTGAGAAATGGAATACACTTCGTGAATTCGTTGAGGAAATGGACGAGGGTGAACAGACGCGCCCTAGTGCGACCCGGACATTATTTGGAAGTGGAATTATACTCGTCGTGGGATATGGGACGGTGAGTTGGATTCTGTCGTTCACAGGATTACCGGTGGTCGGGGGATTCCTCTTGCTGGTTATGATTATGGCCGTCCGACATCTTATCGGTTTCTGGTATCTTGCGTACGGTTCTCAGACTCTCAGTCGATTCCTTCAAGGGAACACACACCATCTCGCGACGATGGGAATCTACGGTGGTGTCAGTTACTGGTTGTTCTTCTATGCCCCGTAGACGGAAGAGAGAAATTCCGCATCTTCATATCAATAGCCGTGCCTTCCACTTCGAGGTCTACCGTCGAATCTACCTCATCGGTGACGAGGCGCACCT
>NZ_SGXU01000057.1:1250-1475 GCF_005435015.1 Halorubrum sp. SP9 | reverse complement strand
CAAAACAACGACCTCGGTAGGCTCACTTCCTTCTAACTGACTTCGATTGAAGCACAATTGAACAGCCCGGTGAACAATAAATTGACCCGGGCATACATATAATACACATTATTCTAGCGACCTCTCCAACCAATCACCGATTTCTCGTTTCCCAGTTGCCTCATCAGGTAACGGAACATCGAGCGTCAAACGACGCTGTGCCTCTGTCGCGTAGGTAGCGACGTG
>NZ_SGXU01000057.1:0-1240 GCF_005435015.1 Halorubrum sp. SP9 | reverse complement strand
AGACTGCAGATGGCTCAGTCCAGACCTTGGTACCGTGTTCATTGAGACGCCCTGCAACACGGACGACCTCGTCTTCAATGGTCCCGTCAAGTTCCTCTTTGAGCTCGGTGAGGAGGTACTCAAACAGCTTCTGGTGCGGGAGCGGAATCACCACAGAGGGATACCACTCTAACACTTCCGGGTCGAACGAGACCAATACCTCGTCTACATCGGCATATATCGCTTGTACCGTGTCTTCAGGAGGTTCACGAGATATTGGTGGGTTCGCATCTTCCGGGATGTTCAGACGATAGAGTTTCTGATACGGAGCGTCTTCATCTTTGGTTAGCTGACGGTCGAGCATCTCGAACGTCCAGCCCTTATTCCGGAGTACCTGACTCTGGGTGAAGAGCCGTTTTACCACATCTGGGTCGATGAGGGGGTCGAACGGTCGGTCGGGATATCCGATACGACCAACATCAGGATGCGAAGTCGTCCATCCGTAGAGCTTGGCTTCTTCGATTATATCCTCTGCATGAACCTCGTCGAGGTCCTGTGTCAATCCCACTTGCCGGACTTTCTGTTCCGCCTCTTTCGACTGTTCTTCCGCTTCAGAGGCGATATCCTCTCCCGACTTCACCGACTCCCCCATCGCGACACTCTGAACTTCGCCCTCTAACCCATCCAAAATCGGACGTAGGGGTCCAACTGCCTGCTCGAATAGACTGATTCGCTCTCCCAGACGCTCATAGATATCTTCCTCAACGGTATCGTCGTAGATGTAGTTCCACACGAGCACCTTCTCGTTTTTCTGTCCAATGCGGTCAATTCGGCCAATCCGCTGTTCTACGACCTGAGGATTCCAAGGCATATCGTAGTTTATCATCGCATCACAGGTCTGGAGATTCAACCCTTCACTCGCCGAATCCGTACAAACGAGAATAGTGAGGTCTCCGTCAGGGTCGGTGAATTCGCGCTTCACACGTTCCTTACTCACGCCGGACCATTTGTCCTCAGCAGCGTCATATATCTCGCCACCGCTGCCCGAGTATGTACCAACACCGTGGTGGCTGAGAGAGACCTTCTGCTTGATTGCATCAAGCGTGTCTGAATACTGTGTGAAGATAATGACCGTGTCCCGGGCTTTCGCGCTGAGCTCGTTCAGGTCTTGCATCAACTGCTCCAACTTGGGGTCCTCGGGAACATCGTAGAGTTGCGCGCTGAAGGCCTCTAATTCGCTCAGTTCGAACTGCCGGACTCG
>NZ_SGXU01000569.1:0-311 GCF_005435015.1 Halorubrum sp. SP9 | reverse complement strand
CTTCAACTCGATTCTCCTGAGTCGGCATCGCCGCCAGTTGGTCCGAATACTCATGTCAACAAACAGCTCGAAACCGCATAAAGATAGCGGCAACACGCCTGAATCGCCCGAAAACAGCACCGACATCCCGACCCAAATCGTCAATTACACGCCTCGAACACACGGGGTAGACGTATTTGTCCAGCTTCGAGACGATAACGGTCTCTACAACGAATCCGCAGACCTACAGCGCCAACTCGACACCAAGGCCGGCTACCATGGTCGGAGCGACCATCCGCATCACGTCGGCGATATGTCTCCCTCATGGACGC
>NZ_SGXU01000568.1:0-311 GCF_005435015.1 Halorubrum sp. SP9 | reverse complement strand
AATATTTGAGAAGAGATTATTCACCATATATCAGGAAAACAGCAAAGAACTCATATGCCAGCGGACCGGTCTTCAGGGAAATGGCACGCGTCACGCTCGACACGCTCCGGAAGGAGTTCGACCGAGGAACCATCGTCGCCGTCGACGACCTGGACCTGGAGATCGACGACGGGGAGTTCGTGACCGTGGTCGGGCCGTCGGGGTGCGGGAAGACGACCACGCTCCGGATGGTCGCGGGGCTCGAAGAGCCGACCTCCGGCACCGTCAGCTTCGACGACGAGGACGTCACCGACATCCACGCGAAGGAGCGC
>NZ_SGXU01000567.1:0-312 GCF_005435015.1 Halorubrum sp. SP9 | reverse complement strand
AGATCTACGAGGGCACCACCGAGATCCAGAAGAACATCGTCGCCCGCGAGCTGCTCGACGAGGGGATGTAACCCATCGTTGGAGGGTCCCCCTCCGGATCGGTATATAAAAGCGACGAGGGTCCGTAGCGTCCGGTATGAGCGAAGAGGCGAACGCCGACGTGGACGGCGACGGGGCGGTCGAGGCCCCCCGCGATCAGGACCCCGAGGAGCGGCTCAAGCGCCAGCGCGACGACTTACAGCTGCTGAACCAGGTGATGCGACACGACATCCGTAACGACCTCCAGCTCGTCGGAGCGTACGCCGAGCTGCT
>NZ_SGXU01000566.1:0-313 GCF_005435015.1 Halorubrum sp. SP9 | reverse complement strand
AAGGGGGAGCCTGGAAGTGGGAAGTCGCTCACCAAAAACACGACCGAGGCGCTGATCATTGACCGTGACAAGTACACGAAGACGGATGCGTCTTCGAACGCCATCCTCGACTCCCCCGAGTGGGACTTGTCACTCGTCGCGCCGCTGGACGAGTACGACAAGATCGACTCGGCTATCGTGGAGGTGCTGAAGTCCTCGAACCCCGAAGACGGTGGGTACGCGAAGGACCGCAACGTTGAGAACCCCGACGCGGTGGGTGGGTACGAACCCGTCGAGGTGTCCGCTGAACAGAACCCGTGGGTGGTGTTGTACG
>NZ_SGXU01000565.1:0-313 GCF_005435015.1 Halorubrum sp. SP9 | reverse complement strand
GTGTTTTTAGCCTCGCCCGTCACCGACGTCCTCTACAATTTCTTTCCGCGGGAAGAGACCCCTCTGATCTCCCGTTCCGTACTCGTCGCCGGATCTATCTGCGCGGCTGTCACGATCGGAAGCGTTCTGCTCGGCAAGTTATCCTCTGCCCGCTCCCGAACCGGGTCGGACCAGTGAGCGGTTCGTGCGTTACGTATCAGTAATCGCTACTGCCCATACTAAACGGCTTACTCCGCCAGCCCGAACACGTCCCGCGGGTTCTCGTACACGACGGTCCGGATGTCGTCGACGTCGATCCCGTAGCGGTATAGTT
>NZ_SGXU01000564.1:0-314 GCF_005435015.1 Halorubrum sp. SP9 | reverse complement strand
CACCGAGAAGGGCGTGGACGGTGCCGCGTTCGACCTCGAGGTCGACGTCGTCGTTCGCGACGACGCCGGGGAACCGCTTGGTTATCCCGTCGAGGTGGACGGCTGTGGCCATTGGTCTACTACCCTCTGGTTCAACCGTGATTGAATATGTTTGGATATGATTCGGTGCCCGCGGCGCGCCGATCGGTCGGGGCGCCGACAACATCCGGTGCGGCGGCGCGCGGGCGACGCCCGTCGAGGGGCCTTACAGCTCCGAGGGGACGTCGATGTCGCCGGCGATGATGTTCTCGCGGGCGGTCGCGACCTCCTCGGTG
>NZ_SGXU01000563.1:0-315 GCF_005435015.1 Halorubrum sp. SP9 | reverse complement strand
ACACCGCCGAGAGTACGTTCATCATCTGGAGCTTGTGGGTACCGTCGTCGTACGTTACCGACTGATCCCCGCTGTCGGTTCCGTACTTGACGGTCCGTTCGCCGGACGTGTCTGACGCAATGACACTAGCTGTCGCCCCGTCGAACAGACGCTGGTAATCCTCTTGAAGCCCTTCGAGCCAACCTGTTCTGGATTAAGCGATGCTCGCGCCGAACCTGGTGTCGGTCGTTTCGATCGTCGAGGAGCTCCCTTCGGTGACGTACGCGGCGAGCAACCGCACGAGCGCCCGTCCGTCTTCGGAATCTAAGTCGATGT
>NZ_SGXU01000562.1:0-316 GCF_005435015.1 Halorubrum sp. SP9 | reverse complement strand
GACGCCACGGAGCCACCTGACGAGGCCGCCGCCACGGAGCAGCGAGACGACTGAGCCGCGGCGACCGAGACCGGGACGAGGCCGTCCCGGAGTGGTCCGGTCGCCCCCCGCCGCGCGGAAAACCTATTACGCGGGTCTCGCTGATCGGCCCATGGAGTCGCTCGCGGCGCTGCTCCTCGTGGTCGTCGGGGTCCCGCACGCGATCTGGCCGTTCGAAGCCGCGAAGCTCCGCGAACGGATCGACGCCATCGGCAGCCGACGGTCCGGGTCCGAGAGCGAACCGAAGGAGTGGGCGGTGAGGCTCAACCGCGTCCTC
>NZ_SGXU01000561.1:0-316 GCF_005435015.1 Halorubrum sp. SP9 | reverse complement strand
ACGGTCGAGGTGGGCGAGTACGCGACCGCGACCTTCGAGCGGCTCGGCTACGACGTGCTGGTCTCCGACACCGAGTGCTGCGGGATGGCGGGCTCGTTCGGCTACAAGACGGACTACTACGAGCTGAGCGTGGACGTGGGCGAGCCCCTCGTCGAGCAGTTCGGCGACACCGACCGGACCGTCGTCGCGCCCGGCACCTCCTGTACCGAACAGCTCGACGCCCTGCTGGAGGCGTCGCTGCTCCACCCGATCGAAGTGATCGCGCCGCGGGAGTGACGGGCGCCGGGAGTTGCGGGGTTCGGACGGCGGCGACCGG
>NZ_SGXU01000560.1:0-317 GCF_005435015.1 Halorubrum sp. SP9 | reverse complement strand
TACGACGAGCTTCGACAGGTGGTCGAGGAGGCCGACGGCGACATCGTCCAGGACTTTCTCTCGGTCGCGGACCTCCTCGAAGAGCCACAGCTCGCCCAGCTGTACGCGTACCTTGCTCGGTAAGGGGAAGCGATCGTCCAGAACGTGATGGACGACCTCGAGATCGTACAGGGGACCGCTTACAGCTATGTCAACCGCCTCGTCGACGCCGGCGTCGTCAACATCACCGACGACGAGCAGCCGCGGCGGTACGCAGCCCGAGAGATTGACCTGACTGTGACCATGGCTGCTCGCGATCGTGAGTACACGATTACACC
>NZ_SGXU01000056.1:2432-6004 GCF_005435015.1 Halorubrum sp. SP9 | reverse complement strand
GTCAGGAGAAGTTCCACCAGTGTGGCGCGACGTGATGATGTCTAGGAATTCCAGCGTCTTTTCGAAGATCAGAGGTTACCTCGCGGAGATCCTTGATCCGCGAGATCCTCCCAAATGAGTAGGATCAGACGCCACGATTAGTGAAGCCCTTGAGCACCTCTACAGATGTTTCCCGAAACTGGTTGCTCATGCCAGCTAGGAACAGAGAATACAGTATACATCCGAGAGTAACGTAGAATAATAAAGTTTGCCATCCGGTCACGGGCCATTGTGTGATAATAGTCCCTATGATCGCCATCATAGCTATGGCAGCGACTATTTCCTCAAATAACAATCGGGGTAGAGGGTTAATTGATACAAACCGTCGGAGAAAAATCACGGATAATACATGCTTGAAAGCCTCCGATATGATCAACGAGACAACAATTCCCACCAAGCCAATTTGGTACAATAAAAGAACCATGAGCGGTAGTTTGAGAAGCGTATAGAGGGTACTTATCCGAAGATTTACCTTTGGTTTCCCCATGCCATTAAATACCTGCCAAAGGCTGTGATTCTGTGTTCCGAACACCTCAGATAGCGTAACACCAATGAGAATAATTCCGGCACCACTGAATTTCGAACCAAAGAGAGTTACGACAACCTCAGTCGATAACACAAGCGAGCCAGTGAATAACGGAATTGCTAAAATGCTCGCAAATGATAGTACATTCTCGACATCCTCAGAGATATCGTTTGTTTCTCCCCACAGACGACTCACATTAGCCATAAGTCCGTTGCCAGCTACGTCTGCAACGAAACTAGCTGGTATGGCCACTCTCCGAGCTACTTCGTATAATCCAACTGCTGCTGGTCCCAGCACGGCGCCAATGAGAAGAGGTTCTGCCCGCCGGTGAAGCCTTCCCACCACAAACTCTGGTACGCTAAATCGCGCGTATCGCCACTGAGATCGGAATTCCGACGAATCTGGACTGCTTGGTATCTCTCTCACCGAAAGCGCAAGTGGTACCAGCGAGACGATCGTGGCGAGGGTGAGCCCCAATAGAAGCCCACTCTCTTCCCAGCCAAGGTACACTAATAAGCCTTGGAATCCAAGTGTGATTACCGAACGGATCGAATCAATCCACGTAGCGCGACCGACTCGCCCCCTCGCGTGTACTAGCTTTTCAACCACGACGAACGCTCCCTCAATCACGAGCAACGGTAGAATAAAAATGGAGATATCAATGTCTAAAACGGACGTCAGTAATCCGGATAAAGCAAAAAAGAGCACCATCATAATCGCTACCCAGACAACGAAAACGATGGTGAGGACCCCTAGAACAGTAGTGTGGGTGGGTTCTGGATCGGAAAAACGCTTCTTGGTACCCTCTGCCCATCCGTCGATAGGAAGATAACTCGCATTCGCGATAGCGTATAGCAAGAAGTACTGTCCGAGGATATCAGCACCAAGAACATTTGCGAAGATGATCGTTCCTGCCAATCCACTTCCCGCAGAAAAGACTCTAGCCACGACACCGTGGGTTGTCTCGACGCTGAGCTGTGTGTCGTCAGGAGAGGGTTTGTTCGTCAAGGATCTTTTGATTGACCAAAGATTAATTTACGCCACTGTTCGTTGAAGTGTTCAATACTATATTTGTCACTGGTCGCCTGGATTTCGGCTGGATCCCAATCGATCGAGTAAGCGCGGTCAATGGCGTCACGCATCGCGTCTTTGCCACGGGCAAACAGGACACCGTTCTCCCCATCCGAGATTTGTTGTTTCGTGTATCCCTCACGAACACCGATGACAGGTTTTCCACTTGCGAAAGCTTCTATTGGGACAATGCCGAAATCTTCCGCATAGCTATTGAATAGTAACGCGTCACAATTGGCTAACAGTCGCCGTTTGCGTTCCTCACTAACGTAACCAAGTAACTCAACGTTACTACTCATGAGCTTGGAAAGGCGAGGCTTCAGAGAACCTGTACCTGCGATCTTGAGCGAATAATTCGTGTTGTTGACAGCCCTAACCATCTCCTCAACACCTTTGTGTGGCTCTAACCGGCCAATAAATAGGATATACCCTTTGTTTGCTTCGTGATAAAACTGCTCAGTATTGACAGGAGGATATATGACTGTGTCGGGTTCTCGGTTGTAATATACGCTCATCCTTTGAGAGATCACCTCTGAATTTGCCACGAATGACCGGATACGGGGTATAGTTGACAAGTCGTGAATTCGCATATATGACTGATAGAAACGTTTCACGACACGGATCGGTCCCCACGAATCACGGTAACGCCCTGGAGCACGGTCAAATAGCCATCGAGCCGGTGTATGAATCACGTGATATCGGTGCTGATGAGGAGAGTGGAGAACGGCTTTTGATGTGGCCCCCGTAGTAATAACGACATCATGATGTTCCGGAACCTCAAAGTTTTCGTACACAAGCGCGTCTGCTAGTCCCCAGATCGGTAGTCGGCGTAGTAAACGATCTACAGGTGATTCAGAAAAAGTGTTCACCGTGATATCTGAGTCGATGTCAATACTACATTGGGACGTGTAGAGGGGTGCATCAAGGCATTCCGCTAATGAGATTGCGTACCTCTCTCCACCGCCTTGGAACGTCATCGGGTCATGGATCACACACGGGTTTTCAAAGGACCGCCCTACCGACCTGTGTGCGTGTTCGACGTCATCGTCCGGTACTGTGTGATTACGCATATGTGTAACCTGTCGAGAGGTGGTAAGTGAACCGACGGTTACTGACCCACTGGGCCTTCCGCACTCTCATAGTACTCCTTAAATCGTACCAACCCATCAGACAAACCAACATTTGGTTCAAATCCAAGTTTTTTGATTTTGGAAATATCCGCGTGAAGCCGATCAAGGTCACCCGTCCAGCTTTCCGATGTAAACCTCACCGACGCGTCAACATCACAAACGTCAATAACACTATTAGCAAGCTCCGAAATACTAATGCTCTCGCCGCCACCAAGGTTATAAGCCTCACCCGCAGTGCCACGCTCCGCGACTAGGGTGAGTCCCTGAACTGTGTCGCTAACATAGCAGTAGTCACGGACTTGGTTTCCTGTCCCGAGCACTTCGAGTTCAGAGCTATCTTTCCGAAGCTTCTCGAAGAAATCGTAAATTACGTATCGGGGTTGCCTTGGACCATACGTGTTGAAAATTCGCACACTAACGACATCAAGACCAATTTCGCGGACGTAGGAATTAGCATGTAATTCGCCGGTACGCTTGTGAACACCGTAGGGCGACTGGGGATTTCTCGCTGTGTCTTCTGTTATTGGGACTGTATCAGGTTCGCCATACACCGCGGCTGACGATACAAACACGACACGACACTCGGGATGATCGTGACGTACAGCCTCAAAAACATTTAATGTTCCCTTCACATTTACGTCGCAATCAGTACCTGGATCGTCCCATCCGAGAGAAGTTTCTTTCGTGTGTGCGTTAGCTGCGAGATGGAAAATCAGGTCGGGTGAATCAAGAGCTTCTCGAAGCGCAGCCTTATCCCTGATGTCGACTTTCATGAAATCCGCTTCGTCGTTTACGAATTCGCCACT
>NZ_SGXU01000056.1:0-2414 GCF_005435015.1 Halorubrum sp. SP9 | reverse complement strand
GAAAGATCGTCTAGGACAAGGACATTGTTCTTGTCGACCAGAGCGTCCACAAGGTGAGAACCGATGAATCCTGCGCCCCCTGTAACAACGATATCTAAATCATGCATACCGAGAGGAAATTCCTCAGTAAACTAAAGATGGCGATTTTAGCAGGACAGACCGAACAACGTATACTACTGGAATTCAGTTCTAATCCATGGCTGAGGACATGAAGCGGATCCTGTGGATCTCCGAATTCCCCCCAGAGAAGGGGGCTATTGCGGACTACTCAAAACACCTCACAAAAGGTCTAGCTGACAGCCATGGATATGAAATTGATATTCTGACCGAATCTGGAGAAAAGCCAGAGGCCCCAGTGTCTGGTGTGACGGTTCGTGGTGAAATTCCACGGTCCTACAATGGGTGGGCAAAAGTGCTTGATCGCGACTATAATGGCATCCAGATACAATTTCCGGTGGGTCGCCTCCGCTATCTCGTCGCTAGAAAGTGGCTCTCCCGTGATGTTCCACCGACGCTCATAACTATCCATGACGTCCCGGGATTTCAGCAGTACTCGTTATTGTTCGGCTCATTCCGGAATCTGATATTTCTCACAGAATCAACCCGTCAAGAGCATATAGCGGCCTATCCGCTCACAGAGCGCCTTCGAGTAAGGAATTATTTCACTGTACCATATCTGGGAATCGAGAAGAGTATCCAAGATAGGATTACTAAGAAACATTTGGGCATAGAGCTGGATGATGAGGCCACAAACGTGGTGTGCCCAGGTTTTGTACATGAAAAGAAAGGATTCCACAAAGTCGTCGACGCACTTCCGCAGCTTAAGAAGAAATATCCTGACATTCACATAACCATCTCCGGAGGGGAACACCGCGGTCACTCCGGAGATTACATGTCAGAATTAGAAAATTCTATCAAACAGCAAGGGCTTTCCGATGATGTGACAATTACAGGGGTGCTCCCAACCGAAGACCACGTAAACGAATACATTCGGCAGGCCGACTGTGTCGTCCTACCTTTTGATGAGATCACTCAAAGCGCCTCGTTGGCAAAGACTCTCGCTCTCGGGTCTGTCCCCGTTACGACACCGCTCCCGTCTCTATCTCCATTGATAGAGAACTATGGGGGGGTCATGATGGAGGCAAATACCATCAATGCCCTTGTAGATGCGGTGGAGACAGCAATCGATTCGCCCCCCACTATTAATTCGACAGGGATTCTGGAAGACTTATGTTGGGAACAAAATGTAGCGGCATACGCTGATATCTATAGTAGAGTTTTCAAGTGAGACAACTCCTCTCGATCTCGCGAGCCAAGTTATCGAAATCAGGAAACAGCTATATGTGCCGTTCAATGAAAGAGGGCATATGACTGATAATGTGAAAAACGTAGTCGTCGTTGTTATTGATGCGTTACGCTGGGACAGAGTAGGCGTGTATGAGATGGAGAACAACCTTACCCCGAGAATTGACTCACTCGCAAAGGAGTCTACTGTGTTTGAAAAGGCTTTCACGACGATTAATGCGACAGATCCTGCGATTACTTCAATTCACACTGGTTGTCATCCGAAAGGACACGGCGTACATAACCACGGAAGCTACATCACTCAGGAAGAAAAGCAAGCAGTTAATGCCACGACACAATTCCCCAAACTGCTTCAAAAAAATGGCTTCTACACGGGAAATTACGGAAGAGTACTGGGTCGGTGGCATAAGTCAGGTTTCGACAGGTACCCGGAGACAGAAGATACCAAGACGCGACTGAGTGAGTGGTTGTACGGTACCAGCGAGTACTTGGGATCAGTCGCGTCTACGATATACAATGCGTTCTCCCCAACAGAAAGCAACGCGGTTGATGCCCTTGTCTCAGACCTAAGCCGCGCTGATCAATTTTACGGTTTTCTTCACTTACTTGATACACACATCCCGTATGAACCAGATTCGAATTCACCGAGGCAGTACCGGGAACAATATGAAGCGGACGAAGTGTCGTTGACAGAACTTGCGGAACGATATCCCGAGGGATCGTGGACAAGCGAACAGTGTTTGGAGTGGAACGAACAGTATTCTGACAACGCGGACCTTACAACGGCTGACATGAACGCGAGGTACGATGCCACAGTAAGAGATGCAGACGCAAAGGTAGGTCAATTAGTAGATCGTATTGAGACAGCTGGGGAACTGGAAGACACAATGATCGTCCTTCTTTCCGACCATGGGGAATCAATGACAGAACACGGGATTATCTACGACCACCATGGACTGTATGACCAAACAGTTCGGATCCCACTCATAGTCTGGCTACCGGAGGAGACGGCGTCTCGTACGGACGAGTTGGTACAAATAACGGACATCGCACCTACCGTACTGGATGCTGTCGATTCTAGTGCCAACTTACAGTCTGATGGATGTTCA
>NZ_SGXU01000559.1:0-317 GCF_005435015.1 Halorubrum sp. SP9 | reverse complement strand
CGATGATCCGACCGTCGCAATCGCCTTCGCCCAGCACCTAGACAGGTGCGGTGTGATCGACTTCGCCGTTGACGAACTCGTGGGGATCGAAGAGCGCACTTTATTCCGGTTTGATCATCACCGAGTAAACCAACGTGTAAGTCTACGCGTTTTTGCCCGAGGTCTTCGCCGCGCCCCGCAGGACCGATCCACAACGGTGAACACGCTCACCAGCACGCTTTCCGAGTTGCTCGCGACGACGGGGACGCGTTGTTCGGTGTCGATGCCAGGGCTCGATGTCGTAAAATCATGAGGCTCTCTCTCTCCCTCCCGGTTAA
>NZ_SGXU01000558.1:0-318 GCF_005435015.1 Halorubrum sp. SP9 | reverse complement strand
GGACGGCATCTCGAAGACGCGCACCCTGACGACGGCGATCCAGCTCGAAGCGCGGCAGGGGCAGTACGAGACCGCCATGGTCCTCGGCGTCGTCCTCGTCGCGCTCGTGTTGACGGTCAACGCGATCGTCGTCCGCTTCGGCGACCGGGGGGTGGCGGGCTGATGCGCCGGGAGGTGACGCGGTGACGCTCCGCGTGACGGGGGTGACGGACTGATGCTCCGCGTGACGGACGTGTCGCACGCGTACGGCGACGAGCCCGTGTTCCGCGACCTCTCCATCGACGTCGAGGCCGGCGAGGTCGTGGGGATCATCGGTCC
>NZ_SGXU01000557.1:0-318 GCF_005435015.1 Halorubrum sp. SP9 | reverse complement strand
CCCGCAACCTCGACGAGTCCCTTCGGTTGCGTCTCCGTTCGCTCGCCGAGCCGCGTCCCGCGGCCGGCCGCGGGGATGAGCGCGTCCATACCCGGTCTCGCGACCGCGACGACCGTGAAGCCACCGGCGTGTCACGACTCCGAGAGCGGAACGGCGACGACTGTCTCCCACTCGGATTCTGACTCTGTGGTGTCCACGAGCGCCAGCGCCTGACACGTGATGCTGCCCGGAAGCGTTGCCGTGTCGATCGACTGCGCAAAGTCGCGTCGCTCCGTGAGATCCATCTCACTGTAGACGAGACTGAGATGTGGGTAATAC
>NZ_SGXU01000556.1:0-318 GCF_005435015.1 Halorubrum sp. SP9 | reverse complement strand
CCAATGAAAAGGCCAGCAATTTCAAGTTAACTCCAAAGAGTATCACTCACTACCAAACAGAATGTTTGAGAAGGAAATGACGCTCAAACAGGCATGCCCCCTGGAATACCAAGGGGCGCAATGTGCGTTCAAAGATTCGATGATTCACGGAATTCTGCAATTCACATTACGTATCGCATTTCGCTGCGTTCTTCATCGATGCGAGAACCAAGAGATCCGTTGTTGAAAGTTTTTAATATTTTAAAATTTCCAGTTACGAAAATTCTTGTTTTTGACAAAAATTTAATGAATAGATAAAATTGTTTGTGTTTGTTACCT
>NZ_SGXU01000555.1:0-320 GCF_005435015.1 Halorubrum sp. SP9 | reverse complement strand
ACCACCCCGTGCGGCTATAGTCCCTGCGTGATAGAGTTGCGAGCGCATACCCCCGTCTTTAGGCGGGGGTCGAGCGGACAATAGCGTACATCTCCACCGACGACGCTACGGCTGGATTTCCCACCGATTCACCGCCGGTATTAAGATACGTTGCCCCATAGTGTGTGGCACGGATGAAGACCACACGTCACGCGACCTACAACCTCAACTACCACATAGTGTGGTTACCGAAGTACCGACAGTCGGTACTTGTCAACGAGGTCGCAGACCGTGTGCGAACCATCCTCCACGAAATAGCCGACGACAAGGGCCTCGAAATA
>NZ_SGXU01000554.1:0-321 GCF_005435015.1 Halorubrum sp. SP9 | reverse complement strand
GGGCGGGTGACGGTCACCCGTGAGACGCCGGACGCGTACCTCGCGCTCGAACATACGCCCGCCCAGGGGCTCGCCGTCTACAGCAACGGGCTGTACGTCACCACCGACCAGAATGCGGGTGTGGGTGGCGTTGTCGTCTCGAAGGGGAATCTCACCCTCAACTTCGCGCGGACGGACATCCAGTCGGGGTGTGCGCGGTGGGCGCGCATCCAAGACGCGCTCGATGACGCCCGCGTTGAGCTGTACGACCAGCTAGCCGATGATGCGCTCACCGACCAGACGCGGGCGGTTATGGTTGAGCTGCTCACTAGCGACGACGAC
>NZ_SGXU01000553.1:0-321 GCF_005435015.1 Halorubrum sp. SP9 | reverse complement strand
CCGAACTTCACGTAGTCCCGCCGGGTCGATTCTCCGGTCGTGGTGATATCGTCGTCGCTCATGTCAGGCGTCTCCGTTGATGATGTCCGCGAGTCGCTGGCGGTCGAACAGCCGCTCGTCTTCGAACCGGTCCGGGTAGAGGCCGGTGGCGTACCGGTCGATCATGAACAGGTTGTGAAGCGGCCCGGCGTATATCGGCCCGCCGCGGAACACCCGACCCTCCTGGACGGCCGTCAGTTCGCTGCCGAGGTCGTGGTCCTCGAGGTACGCGACGACCGTCTCCTCGAACTCCGAACGGCTCATCCCTCGCCCGTGGTACCG
>NZ_SGXU01000552.1:0-323 GCF_005435015.1 Halorubrum sp. SP9 | reverse complement strand
GCGGCGCGGAGCGTCCACGCCTCGAAGCGCGACTGGAGCGCGTCGACCTCGACCTCGAGGTTGCTCACCTCCTCGGCCAGCTCCTCGTTGTCGAAGAGGACGGAGCCGTACGCGAGGTCGACCGCGAGCTCCGAGAGGTTCTTCATCAACACGATCGAGCCGACGGCGCGTTCGAGGTCGTCGATCCCCGGTTCGGCCTCGGGCTCCGGCTCGTACGGCTCGCCGCTCAGCTCGGGGACCACGTCCGCGACGCCGGCCTCGGGGCCGCGCAGCAGCGTCACGTCGCCCGCCTCCAGCCGGGTGGTCGGCCCGGGGTTGAGGAT
>NZ_SGXU01000551.1:0-324 GCF_005435015.1 Halorubrum sp. SP9 | reverse complement strand
GCCGTCACTCATGTATGTCTGAAGTGGGTTTGAAATCGAATCGGTGCTATCAGTCGCGATGACGTGGTCAGCAGCCGTCTGTCCGTCCGCCATCGCTTCCTCAAGCGACTCCGCATCTATCGGGGCCGAATATCCGTCGGCGTTCGCGAAGCGTTCGTTGGCCTGTGCGAGAACCGAGAGCAACAGCGCCTCGTCAGAAGCGTGGCAGTACACCTCCCACGCCGCGGCGACGTTGCCACGACGCAGATCCCCGTCGGCGTCAACCAGCGGGTACGACGAGTCGCTCTTGGTGTCCGCGGCGAAGACGTAGTGGTCTTCGTACCC
>NZ_SGXU01000055.1:0-9990 GCF_005435015.1 Halorubrum sp. SP9 | reverse complement strand
GTCGACGGAGTCGAGGGGACGCAGAAGCCGACCGGCCCGCGTCTTCCGGGTCGCGGAGACGGTCGGTCCGGCGGCGACGCTGTCGCGGTCCGGAACCGTCGCGGCGACGCTGCGCCGCGTCGACCGGCCGGTCGTCGTCGGGGAGTCGCGCCCGGGCCGCGAGGGGGTGGACGCGGCGGAGCGGTTCGCCGCCGCCGGCGTCGACGCGACGCTCGCGACCGACGCCGCTCTCCCCGGGCTCGTCCGCGAGGGCGACGTCGGCTGCGTCCTGCTCGGTGCCGACCGGATACTGCCGAGCGGCGGCGTCGCGAACAAGGTCGGCTCGTATCCGCTCGCCCTGGCGGCGGCCGACGCGGGCGTCCCGGCGTACGCGGTCGCGGCCGCGGACAAGGTCGCGACGGCGGACGAGGTCGTCCGCGAGTCGGGCGACCCCTCGGCGGTGTACGACGGCGACCGCGCCGTCGCGGTCGAGAACCCGATCTTCGAGCGGGTCCCCGGCGACCTGCTGGCCGGGGTGCTAACGGAGGACGGGCGGCTCGACCGGGCGGCGGTCGCGGCGCGGGCCGCCGAACACGAGTCCCGAGCGGAATGGACCGACCGGTGGGACCGCTGACGCGGGACCGCGGCCCGACGGCCGGGTCGTCATATATAAACCCTCCGCAGCGCTCCCTCCTGTCATGAGCGACGACCGGGCGTTCACGTACAACGGCGGGGCGGTACCGCCCGGCGACACCCAGAACATCCGCTACGGGATCAGCGAGACGTACCTCGGCGACCCGGTCCGGATCCCGGTCACCATCGTCAACGGCGAGCGCGACGGCCCGACCGCGTTCCTCACCGCCGCCGCCCACGGCGACGAGCTCAACGGGATCGAGGTCGTCCGCGAGGTCGCCCACGAGTGGGACCTCTCGGAGCTGGCGGGCACGCTGGTCTGTCTCCCGGTCCTCAACGTCCCCGGCTTCCTCGCCCAACAGCGCTACCTGCCGGTCTACGACCGCGACCTGAACCGGTCGTTCCCCGGGAAGCCGGGGTCGACCAGTTCGAAGCGGATGGCCCACCGGATCTACGAGAACTTCGTCGCGCCGTGCGACTTCGGACTCGACTTCCACACCTCCACCCGCGGCCGGACGAACATGCTCCACGTCCGCGCCGACATGACCGACGAGTCGGTCCACCGGCTCGCGCTGGCGTTCGGCTCCAAGGTGATCATCGACAGCGACGGGCCGGGCGGCACCCTCCGCGGCGAGGCGACCGACGACGGCGTCCCCACGATCACGATCGAGATGGGGGAGGCCCACCGGTTCCAGCGCCCGCTGATCGACGACGCCCTCGCCGGCGTCCGCTCCGTGTTCGCGGAGTACGGCCTGCTAGAGACCGACACGGTGCGCTGGCCGGGCTGGCGGACGATCGTCGCCGGCGCGGGCGAGAAGACGTGGCTGCGCGCCGACTCCGGCGGCATCGTCGACACCCACTTCGAGAGCGGGTCGCTCGTCCGCGAGGGCGAGCGCATCGCGACGATCACCAATCCGTTCAAGGAGGACGCCGTCGCGGTCGAAGCCCCCTTCACCGGCCTCCTGATCGGGCTCCTAGAGAACCCGGTCGTCTACCCCGGCAACCCCCTGTGTCACCTCGTCGAGATCGGCGAGTCGACCCGCCGGGCGATCGAGGCCGGCGACGCGCCCGAGCCGGTGGGACAGCCGACGCCGACGGCGTCGCGGTGAGGTCGCGGGAGGGGCGGTTTCAGCTCCCGCCGAGCCGCTTCCGAAGCCCGAGCGCGGCGCCGGCGACGACACCGACGAAGCCGACCAGGAACGCCGCCGGCTGGAGGAGGACGCGCTGCGCGACGACGCCCACGGGCTCGCGCTCGACGGTCCGGGTCCAGAACTCGTACCGCTCGCCGTCGTACGCGACGATCAACAGGCCGTCCCCGAGCGTCGGCTCCGTCGGGTACGACAGCGAGTCGACGCGTTCGTCCGGTCTCTCGACCCCGAACCCGCCTTCGGGAGCGTCGCGGGCGCGGTCGAACGCCGCCCGGGCCTCGGGCGCGAGGTCGGCGTACGCGACGACCCCGTTCGACGCTTCGGCGCTGCCGTTCGCTCTCCCGGCCGCCGGCGACTCGATGCCGGCCGCCGACCCCTCTCCCACCGGCCGGACCGTGTGCGTGTACGCGGGGTCCGGCTCACCGACCGAGACGGGGAGATACAGGGGGTTCGCCATCAGGAGGAGGCCGAGCGCGACGAGCGCGGCGGCCGCGAGCGGGGTGCGCATACCCCGGGTTCGGCGGGCCGGGAGTTGAGCCTTTCCGACCCTACCGCCCGATCGTCCCCTGCCGCGTGACGGGCGCGTCGGGGTCGACGAGGAAGGCGACGACCGTCGCGCCCTCGCCGCCCGCGGTCACGGTCGGCGGGGCGCCGTCGCCGGTCCACAGGACGCTCTCCGTCTCGTCGAGGGCGGCGCCGCCGACGTCGACCGACCCCTCGAAGACGTACGCGTAGGCGTCTCGTTCCCCGGCCGCCGGGAGCGTCGCGCCTTCGTTCGCGTCGAGTCGAACGTCGTAGCAGTCGACCGCGTTGCGCACGGTGAACGGGTGATCCGCGCCCGCGGACGCGAACACGCGGCGCCACTCGTTCGGCTCGGGGTCCGGCAGCGGGCCGTGCTGGATCCCGGGCGCTAAGCCGAGCTCCCGCGGGCGGACGAAGATCTGGAGCATCCGGAGCGGCGGGTCGTCCGCGAGCGTCTCCTCGGCGTGCCAGAACCCCTCGCCGGCGTTCATCACGAGCAGGTGGTCGGCGTCCGTGACGAGCTCGTTTCCCTCGCGGTCGTCGTGGCGCATCACGCCCGCGGGCACCCACGAGACGATCTCCTCGTCGCGGTGCTGGTGCATCCGGATCAGCGTGCCGGGGTCCATGAACGACTCGACGACCGTCGACAGCGGGCCGTAGCCGTGGTCGTCGTGGTCCGGGAGGTTGCGGCCGGGGAAGTTGAACCGAGTGCGGAACTTCCCCTGGTCCTGAAAGACGTCGGATCGGGGCGCGGGGTAGAGCCCGCGGTCGGTGGTCGTGGTGGAGTCCATTACCAACTGGTAAAATCTCCGTCGGCAAAAGCCGTCCGGTGGAGGGGACCGGCGGAAGGCGGGGTGTGGACGGCGAGCGAGGCGCGGGTGCCGCCCCGCGACGGCGACGCGCTCTTTTGTCCCGCTCCCCACAATCCGGTACCGTGACGACCGTCCTCTCGGATCTCGACCGCCGCAAGCGCGACGACCGGCCGGACGGGACGTTCTACGACGAGCCGCGGTTCGTCACCCACGCCGACGACGCGTTCCTCGCGCGGCTGACCGAGCTGTACGACTCCGTCACCGAGCCCGGCGACCGCGTCCTCGACGCGATGAGCAGCTGGGTGTCGCACCTGCCCGACACCGACTACGAGCGCGTCGTCGGCCACGGGCTCAACGAGGCCGAGCTGGCCGCGAACGACCGGCTCGACGAGTTCGTCGTCACCGACCTCAACGCCGATCGGTCGCTCCCGTTCGACGACGACGCCTTCGACGTCGTCTGCTGTGCGCTGTCGGTCCAGTACCTCCAGCATCCCGGGGCCGTGTTCGCGGAGTTCGCCCGCGTCCTCGCCCCCGGCGGAACGGTCGTCGTGAGCTTCTCGAACCGCATGTTCCCGACGAAGGCCGTGCGCGCGTGGCGCGCCGCTTCGATGGCCGAGCGCGCCGACCTCGTCGAGGAATACCTCGCCGCGGGCGGGTTCGAGGTCACCGAGCGGATCGCGGAGCGGCCGGGGGAGGACCCGTTCCACGCCGTGGTCGGGAGGCTCCCGTGACGCCGCGCGGCGTCGCGGTCGTCGCCTTCGACCTCGCGCTCGCCGTCACGCTCGGCGCGGCCGCGCGGCTCGCGCACGTGCTGTGGTACCGCGCCCTCGCGACGAGCGTCGCCGTCGACTTCGCCGGTTCGGTCGCCCTCGGCCTCGTGTTCGGGGTCGGGCACGTCCTCGTCGCCTCCGGCGACCGCGTCTTCGGCACCGCGGAGCGGGACGCCGACGCGTGGGTGTTTCGCCCGCGACGCGTCGCCGCCGCGTTCGGGGTCGGCTTCCTGCTCCACGCGTCGATAGCGCCGGCGTTCACGCCGTTCGGGCTCGAACCGAGCGGCGTCAACGCGGTGCTCGCGACCGGCGGCGCCGCGGTCGGGCTCTGGTCGCTCGCCGTCCGTCGGAGAACGCGGTAGGGGGCGGGGCCGAAACGCCCGACTCCGAGGCCGCTCGTTCAGTCCGCGGCCGCCGGCTCGACCGTTTCCAGGCCGGACCCGCTCGGCGGCCGGAGGGCGAAGGTCGCCAGTCCCGCGGCGACCGCCAGCCCGCCGCCGAGGAGGAACGTCGGGTTCCAGCCGAGGGCCGCGACGAGGTAGCCGGCGACGACGCCGGAGAAGACGCCGCCGCCGACCTTCGCGGTGTACAGGACCGCGTAGTTGCCGGAGGAGTTGGCCGCGCCGTAGTAGTCGGCCAGGAGCGACGGGAAGAAGACGTACAGCGGCGAGGAAAAGAACATCGCTCCGAGGACGAACACGACGAAGACGGCGCCGTTGCCCGCCTCGCCGGCGCCGACGAGGCCGATCCGGAACAGCCCGGCGAGGAGGAACGAGCCCGCCATCACGCGCTTGCGGCTGAAGCGGTCGGTCGCCTCGCCGAGGATCAGCCGCGAGACGCCTGCCGCGACGGGCAGCAGGGTCGCCGACAGCGTCGCGACGAGCGCCGCGAGCCCGAAGTTCTCCGCGAACCGGACCACGTTCGCGATGACCAGGAGGTCGGCGCTCGCCATCGCGATGAACATCGCGTACAGGAGCCAGAACTGCCACGTCGTGAGCATCTCTCGCGTCGAGTAGTTTCGGCCGCGGATCGACGCCGCGAGGCCCTCGTCGCCGTCGTCGTCGCCGTCCGCCCGATCCAGCCAGTCCTTCGGGGGGTCTCGGAGGAGGAGCGACCCGACCAGCGTCACGACCAGGATCCCGATCCCGATGTTGCGGAGCACGTCGCTGTACGCCGTCACGGTCGCGTTCGCGCGAACGTACGGGACGACGAGGGCGCTCCCGGCGGCGAACGCCATCGTCCCGACCCCGGTCGTCAGCCCCGTTCGGTCGGGGAACCACTTGACTGCGGTGTTGACCGCGACGGTGTAGACGATGCCGACGCCGACCGCGCCCAGCGAGTACAGCAGGTACAGCTGCCAGAGGCTCGTCGCGTACGCGAGCCCGACGTACCCGCCGCCGGCCAGGATCGCCGCGAGGAACGTGAGCGCACCCGGGCCGCGGCTGTCCCGCCACTTTCCCGCGGGGAACTGCGAGAGCGACTGGAACACCACGTAAAACGAGAACACCGCGCCGAGCGCCGGGAGCGCGATGTCGAGGCCCTCCGAGAGCGCCGGCGAGATCGACGACCAGACGTACTGGTACGGGCTCACCGCGGCCATCATCCCGGCGGCGGCGGCGATCTGCCACCACCGCGAGAAGCCGAGGGTGTCGGCCGCGCGCGCGGCGTAGTCGACGCCGCCGGCCGTCGCCGCTCCCTCCGCTTCCCCATCGGCGTCCTCCGCCGTCGGTTCGCCCTCACCCATCGTCGTTCGTCGTCCGCGTGCTGTCGGTCTGTGTCATGACGTGCGTGTCCCGTGTCGGTCCGCGTCCCCGCGCCCGTCTCTCCGTCCGTCGCGGGGCGGGCCGCTCGTTTTCACTCACCGCACTCGTCGACTAAAACGCGTCGTTGCGGTCGGTCCCCCGCGCCGACTCGCACGACGCGGACCTCGCGGTGATCGGCGCCGCCCGCCGACCCGGGCTCGACCGCCTCCGTCACTCCGACTCGGTCCCGGCCCGCGTCCGGCGTTTCGCTCCGTCACCGCGTCCTCGACGCCGCGGTCGCCGCCACGCGACCGATTAAGTGGATCGGAGCCCAACGATCGGTGTGACCCACGTAGGCATCGTCGGCGCGGGCGCCGGGGCGGCCGCGGCGGCGTTCGTGATCGACAGCACCGTGCCCGACGCGGACGTGACCGTCCTCGAGAAGTCCGGCGGCCTCTGCGGGCGCGCGGCGACCCGCCGCCACGACGACCTCACGTACGACTACGGGGCGAACTACCTGAAAAGCGACGACGACCGCGTCGTCGAACTGATCACCGAGACGCTCGACGACGAGGGGCTCGTCGACGTGACCGATCCGGTGTACACCTTCGAGGCGGACGGAGCGGTGTCCCCGGGCCGCGACGCCGACGACCACAAGTGGAGCTACCGGCGGGGGCTCACACAGATCGCGAAGCGGTTGTTCGGCCGCACCGACGCGACCGTCCACCGACGCACCCGGGTCGAGACGGTGCGGCGGGTCGACGGTGCGGGCGGCGCGGGCGGGGGCGCAGACGAAGCGAACGGCGACGACCGCTGGGAACTCGACGACGCGGACGGCGAGACGCACGGGCCGTTCGACGCGCTGCTGTTGAATCCGCCGGCCCCGCAGACGGCCGAGCTGCTCCGGACGGCCGAGTGGGACGACCCGCTCCGCGAGACGCTCGTCGAGGCCGTCGGGAGGGTCGAGTACGGGAGCGTCTGGACCGCGGTCCTCCACTACCCGTTCTCGCTCGACGTTCCCTACTACGCGCTCGTCAACACCGACAAGGAGCACGCGGTCGGCTGGATCTCCCGCGAGGAGTGTAAGGCCGGCCACGTCCCCGACGGGGAGACGCTGCTCGTCGTCCAAGCGAACGGCGCGTGGTCCGCCGCGCACTACGACGACGACCCGGCCCGGAACGTCGACGCGCTGGCGGCCCACGCGGCCGACATCATCGGCGACGATCGGCTGGCCGACCCGGCGTGGACCGACCATCAGGGATGGCGCTACGCGCTCCCCGAGGGCGGCGTCGACCGCGGTCCCGTCGACTCGGCGCGCGACGTAGGGCTGTACCTCCTCGGCGACTGGGTCGCCGGCGAGGGACGCCTCCACGCCGCGATCGCGAACGGGCTCGACGCCGGCGAGCGCGTCGCGTACCGGATCTAGGGAGGAGCGGAAAACGAGAGATTCGGGGATGGCGCCGCGGTCGGACGCGGCGGCGCCGCTCCGAGAACGGCGGCTTTTCGAAAAAGCGGTTCCGCGACGCCTCGGCCGGCGGCCGGGCGGTCGCGTCAGTTCGTCGTGATTCGGTACTCGACCGTGCCCAGACCGGGGAGCGTGAGCGTCTGGACCCGTCCGCTGCGTCGGCGCAGGGTCCGCAGGACGGACCGCGAGAGGACGGCGAGCGCGACGGTGCCGGTCAACAGCGCGACGCTCGCCACCGGGTACGCGAACGCGACGAACGGAACGACGATGAGCGCGAGGAACGCGAGGGTTCCCAGCGGCGAGCGACTGCCCGGCGGCGATTCGGAGCCGATCCGTCGGTGCTGGTCCGCCGAGATCATGGAGCCTTGATTCATATCTCACCCTACACGCTCCGACGACTAAAACCTTTCATATTCCAAATAAGTTTTGAGAAATGGTACCAACACTCACGCACGGAAAACATCTAAAACGGTCGTTCATGCCGTGTAAGTGGTACCATGGGAACGGTTAGTACACTTCTCATATATCTGTGACATACGTCGGTCGGTGGCGCCGATCCCGCCCGGTGGTCGGGGGTTCCCGGTGGGCGCGGACGCCGCTCGCGGTTCCGGCGTCGGGGGGCGCGCTCCGCCGGCGGCGACGCCGGACCGGCACCGCGTTCGGCGGTGGCTTTATTCCGGTTCGAGTCGTCCCGTAGATACGGACAGAGACACACGATGACACCCGACACTCCCACTACCGATCCAGCGCTCGTCGTTTCCGCCCCGGAGCGCAGGCGCGCGGTCGCCGGCCTCGCCGACGACACCGTCGAGACGGTCGCAGATCTGCGCGTTCGCGGCCGGGCCGACGAGATCGCCGCCGAGCTCCGCGAGACGCACCTGCCGGCCTTAGAGGAGGCCGGCTACATCGAGTGGGACCGGGAGGCCGGGACCATCGAACCCGGCCCCAACTTCGAGGAGGCCGCGGCCCACGTCGACGACCTCCCGATGCCGGAGCCGGAGCCCTCCGACGACTGACGCTCCGACCGATCGCGCGCCCCGGCACGAGGCCCCGCCGCCGGCGCGGCCCGGGACGTTTTTGTCCGGGCGCGAGCGACACCCGACAGCGATGGCCGAGCCGATCCTCAAGTGGGCGGGCGGGAAACGGCAGCTGCTCGACGAGCTGTACGCCCGGTTCCCGTCCTCCTTCGGCCGGTACCACGAGCCGTTCGTCGGCGGCGGCGCCGTCTTCTTCGACCTGGAACCGCCGCACGCGACGATCAACGACGCGAACCCGCGGCTCGTGAACTTCTACGAGCAGGTCCGCGACCGCCCCGACGAACTGCTCTCTCGGCTGGCCTCGTTCGACGACCCCGAGAGCGACCCCGACCCGGAGTTCCCGTACGCCGCGGAGACCGCGCGCGGTCAGGCCGTCGACAGCTACTACTACCAACAGCGCGCGCGGTTCAACCGCCGCCCGTACGAGGGGGAGTTCGACCCGCTCGAAGAGGCCGCCCTCCTCCTCTACCTCAACCGCACCTGCTACAACGGCCTCTACCGCGAGAACGCGGACGGCGGATTCAACGTCCCGGTCGGGCGGTACGTCGACCCCGACTGGGTTCAGCGAGACCGCGTCCGGCGCGCGAGCGATCTGCTGGCCGACGCCGAGATCCGACGGGGAGACTTCGCGTACGTCCTCGACGCGGCGGAACCGGGCGATCTGGTCTACTTCGACCCGCCGTACGAGCCGATGAGCGCGACCGCGAACTTCAACGAGTACAGCGCGTCGGGGTTCGACCGCGAGGACCAGCGCCGCCTGCTCGACGTCGCCGGCGAACTCGACGACGCCGGGGTGTGGGTCGTGCTCTCGAACAGCGGCGTGATGTACGACGCGTACGCCGACGCGGGGTTCCGCGTCGACCGCGAAGACGCGACACGCGCGATCAACAGCGACGCCGACAACCGGGACGCCGTCGACGAGATCGTCGCGACGAACGTCCCGCCCGCCGAGCGCCGGGAGGCCGGCCAGCGGAAGCTCTCTCGCTTCTGAACCGGTCCCCGAGCGGCCGCCGGCGGCAGCGACCGCCGGGGCCGCCGGTGTCGGTTTCCGCGTCCCCGACCGCGCCGTTACGGCGGGCTTTTTGACCTCCCCCGCCGACGGCCAGGGTATGACCGATCTCGATATCGACCTCGTCCTCGTGCCCGTCGACGGCAGCGAGGAGTCACACGAGGCGGTCGATTACGCCATCGCGCTCGCGAGCGAGTACGGCGCCGGCGTCCACGCGCTGTACGTGCTCGACGAGGAGGTCGTCCGCGCCATCGACCACGGCGTGGTCGACGAGAGTGAGGTGGCCGCCGACTCCGAAGCGTTCACCGACTCCGTCGCGCGCCGCGCGGAGGCTGCCGAGGTCCCCCACAGCAACTCCATCGCCTACGGCTTCTCCACCTCGGTGAAGACCGTCCACCCCGGGAGCGTCGTCCTCGACACCGCCGAGGAGCTGGAGTCGGACTTCATCGTCGTCCCGCGCGAGCCGGTCTCCGGCGATCCCGGCGAGGTGCTGGGGAAGGCCGCGGAGTACGTCCTGCTGTACGCGAGCCAGCCCGTGTTGTCCGTCTGATGGTCGTCGGCCTCCTCCCGGCGGGAACGACGCTACCCCCCCTCCCCCACCTCCTCGTCGTCCTGCTCGCGACCGGCGGGGTCGTCGCCGCGCTCCGCCGCCGGCGCCCGCGGGTCACCGCCCGGCGCGTGCTCGCGCTCGCCCCGTGGATGGCGCTCGGCTCCGCGGCCCACGTCCTCTACGTCGTCGACGCGCTCCCGCCCCTCCTCGCCCCGTTCGCCGGATCCCCGACCGTCTATCTCACGGTGGGGTCGCTGGCGGGCGCGGCGTGGCTCGCCGCCGCCGCCGCTCGCCCGGACCGGGTGGCGACGGCCCTCGCGGCC
>NZ_SGXU01000550.1:0-324 GCF_005435015.1 Halorubrum sp. SP9 | reverse complement strand
GAGTGGTTCGTGCCCGGTGGAACGGTGTTCAAAAACGAACCTCGCACTGATGCTGTCCACCGCGTGGCCAACGAGGAACTCGGAGAACCTGTCGTCATCGACGACTGTCTCGGGACCTACGAACATTTCTACGAAACGGCAGCGGCCGATAGCGTCGATTCGAAACACTATCTCGCGACTGGGTATCGCTGTCACTTCGACCGCGACGATCCCGAGATCGGCGGCGACGACCAACACAGCGCCTTCCAAGTCTTCCGGCCGCCGTTCGAGAATCTCCATCCGTACGTTAAACGATACCTCGACGATCGCTAACCCGACTACTCC
>NZ_SGXU01000549.1:0-324 GCF_005435015.1 Halorubrum sp. SP9 | reverse complement strand
TATTTCAGTTATTTTCCATTACAGCTGATGTCATTGTATATCAGCGCTGTAAAAATCTATCTGTTACAGAAGGTTTTCGCGGTTTTTATAAACAAAACTTTCGTTACGAAATCGAGCAATCACCCCAGCTGCGTATTTGGAAATTCGGGAAAAAGTAGAGCAACGCGAGTTGCATTTTTTACACCATAATGCATGATTAACTTCGAGAAGGGATTAAGGCTAATTTCACTAGTATGTTTCAAAAACCTCAATCTGTCCATTGAATGCCTTATAAAACAGCTATAGATTGCATAGAAGAGTTAGCTACTCAATGCTTTTTGTCAA
>NZ_SGXU01000548.1:0-325 GCF_005435015.1 Halorubrum sp. SP9 | reverse complement strand
GCGCGATCCACTCGGCGGCCTCGTCGGCGGCGCAGCCGGCGGTCCGGAGACGGTGCCCCACGAGTCGAGGTCGGGATGGAGGTCGCGCTCCTTCCAGTCCTCGGGAAGGCCCGGCGCGTGGTAGCCGACGCGGTCGGCGAAGTCGTCCCAGAAGAAGTCGAACCGGGAGACTAACCCGAGGTCGACGGCGATCCGCCAGTCGTCTTCGTCCATGTCGCTGCCGGCGGCCCACTCCCCGAACGCCTCCTCCCACGCGCCCTCGCGCAGGAACGCTTCGAGCTCGTCGCGGCGATACTCGCCGCCCGCTACCTCGGCGTCCTCGTAC
>NZ_SGXU01000547.1:0-325 GCF_005435015.1 Halorubrum sp. SP9 | reverse complement strand
TTCAGTAATCGACTGATTGACGAGTTGGAAATCTTCAACGAACGCCGATAACAGCGTCCGTAGTTCTGTATTGCGGGTCGGGTCTTGAAATGAGTACGGCCAGTTGTCGGCCAGCGTCGCTATTGACGTAGTAACGTCGGTCATCGTTGCGTGGTTGTGACGGTAATATCACCAGCAGCAACAGTCGCAACGGTGCTGTTGTCGACAGGGTAGATCGGTACCCCGTCTGAATCCGTTGTACTGTCGTCGGTGCCGTCGTTGTTGTCGTCTACCAAGGTTACATCCGCGTACGCAACACCCTCCACCGACTCGGCGCTGGACTCCA
>NZ_SGXU01000546.1:0-326 GCF_005435015.1 Halorubrum sp. SP9 | reverse complement strand
GAGGGCAAAACCGTCCGTCGGCTCAGAAAGACCTACTTCACCGCCACACGGCGACTCCAGACGCGCGGAAGTGAGCGTATCTCGGAGTCCTTCGGGGACGACCTGTGGGACCAGATAGACGACGTGTTCCACCGCGTCACCCGCAAAGTCGTGGAGTACGCCGAGTCCGTCGAGAATCCCGTTCTTGTTCTGGAAGACCTGACGTACATACGGGAGTCGATGGACTATGGCGAGTACATGAACCGCCGTCTCCACGGATGGGGATTCGCCAAACTCCACGCGCAGATACGCTACAAAGCTGTCGAGAAGGGTATCCCTGTCGAAAC
>NZ_SGXU01000545.1:0-326 GCF_005435015.1 Halorubrum sp. SP9 | reverse complement strand
TGGGCAGCCACCCAAGAGCCGGAGTCGGAGTTCGCCGGTCGCAAGGTGGTCTCGGTATCCAGCGACGGTGGCTTCGGCCAGTACATGAGTGAGTTCACGACCGCGGTGAAGTACGACATGGACGTTACCCACGTCCTGTTGAACGACGACGAACTCGGGAAGATCAGCAAAGAGCAGCGGACCGGGGGCTGGGACGTCTGGCAGACCGACCTCGTCAACCCTGAGTTCGCTGCGTTCGCAGAAAATTGTGGGGGCCTCGGTCTCTTCGTCGACGACCCCGCCGACCTCAACGACGCACTCGAAAAGGCGATCGCCCATGACGGTCC
>NZ_SGXU01000544.1:0-326 GCF_005435015.1 Halorubrum sp. SP9 | reverse complement strand
TTAAACCGGTTATTGAGGCCTGAGAAGTAGTTTTATCACTGATCAGAGCTAATTGACTAGTATGGCCCGGGGGATCCTTATCTGTCAAAACCGCTAATGTCCGTTCTAAGACCGTCTGGAGAACACTTGCCCATCAGTGCTTTTGAACCTTTTTTTCACAGGTCCCTTCCGATTACACTGAGAAGCTGACCACACCTGCTAGAAGATGGAGGTATGCAGCCCGTTAGTAGGAGTAATACTACCCAGCTTATAACCCTCAAACGTAGGGCAGATGGCGGCCGCGATATCCTGCAGATGCATCCAGTACTAGTATGGCCCGGGGGATC
>NZ_SGXU01000543.1:0-327 GCF_005435015.1 Halorubrum sp. SP9 | reverse complement strand
CGCCCGATGACGAACTCCACGAGGATCGCCGGGAACCCGATCAGCGCGACGAACGCCAGGTAGGTTATCAGAAACGACGATCCGCCGTACTGGCCGGTGATGAACGGGAACCGCCAGACGTTCCCCAACCCGACCGCGCTGCCGACCGCGGCGAGGATGAAGCCCGCTCGCGTCGCCCACGTCTCGCGTGCCATTTGTGTGCCGGATGAATCCTCACTGCCCCCTAAAAACGTGTCTCTCCGGCGCTCTTACTACCGATCATCGAACATGATCAATCGGTCACCGGCGTCGGCCGAGGACGACGGGGCCGCGCGGCCGCGCCGGGAC
>NZ_SGXU01000542.1:0-327 GCF_005435015.1 Halorubrum sp. SP9 | reverse complement strand
GTTTACGCCGCGTCGCCGTCCAGCAACGGACATGAGTGGTTCCAACTCCGGCGGGCTGATGTCCAGCGCGGGACTGGTCCGCTACTTCGAGAACGAGGACCGGAACGCCATCGCGATCGACCCCAAGACGGTCGTCGCGTTCTGCGTCCTCTTCGGCGTGTTCGTCCAGATCCTGTCGCTGACCGTCGCGTAGGCTTCCCTTTCTCCTCGCACCGACGGACCGAGCGCGAACCGTTCGCCCGCGTAGCGCGCCCTTTTTCCACGCGCCCGCCCCACCCCTTCGTATGAAAGCAGGCGTCATCGCCGTTCAGGGCGACGTGGCCGAAC
>NZ_SGXU01000054.1:3260-10458 GCF_005435015.1 Halorubrum sp. SP9 | reverse complement strand
ACGCTCGTCACGCGGCGCTCATTTTCTTTTCCTCAACAACACTAACGAGACACTTAGCATATATGCTCGTCGGTTCAGCTCTAAGTGGTCAAAAAGCCCTCAAATGCCCATATACAGAGGTTAGAGGAGGATTTAGAAACTACACAGATATTAGTGGTTCCACCATACAGTAGATGTTATAATGACACTTCACATCGGCTAACCCCGATATTAGGGTAGACAAGACGACTAATCGGGTAGCCCGAGGAAGTCGCACTCATCAAGGTCGGCAAAATCTGAAAAGACAGCCTCCTCGTGCGTACAGGTATAGTTGCTCCGCGAAGTGGCAGTGAACTTGGCGTTTTAAGCGAACGTATGATGGAGGAGGCGAGGGAGTGCTGCAAGAGGTGAATCAGAAAATGGAGTTGAAGGACGAGCTATATTCGAATCTGGCTGAAGAGGACCAATCAAAACTTGTCTGGGCGAGTAGCACTTCTACAATTCAGGTCTCGCTGGCTCTGTCGAAATCCTCAGCAAGTAGTATATTCTGACCCGGTTGCGGTGAATACAGAATTGCTACTTAGAACCGCTATACCATCGAATAATCAAAGAAGAAGAGTTCATTTAATCCATATTACGGAGAGCCCGGAACATCACCTTGGCCGCGTGTTCGGCGTCTTCACCGAGGTCTTTGATTTCTTCCTGCTCTGGGTTCCGAACTATCGAATGAGCATCTGAATTCGCAGATTCACGGAATCGATTGATGTCGGAAATGAGTTCTGTATTCATCCCATTCGAGTATGACTGGTAGTCTTTGAGACGATACTCGAAAACCTCCAGAAGCTCGCTGAAATTTCTGAAACGACCGTATTCGGGGATATAGTACATCCGCAAATACGATTTCGGGTACTCCTTTCGGAGTAAGTCGATAACGAGATTTTCTAACAGTTTTCGGGTTAGGACGAATGTCCCATCGTACACTCCAATCCGATAGCACTTGTTAATATTCTCGATGAGGTCGTCGTAGAAGTCATCTGTTGTGTTCTCAATATCGATGAAAGATTCAGCAGTGTGCGTGAACAACGGGACACTATCTGCGTGTGATATTTGTTCATCTTCGAGGGCCTGTAGTGCCGGGTAGTCCTCAAGCTCTTCCGCATCAGCGCCGCCAACTAAATCGTAAGCCTGACTCATAATGGCAAGAGCGGTATCCTCATCGCCACGCTCGCAAAGCACCTTTAAGAACCGAAGTGTGTTATGGGCGCGGTCTTGGTTACCCCATTTCCAACTTCGAAAGAAACTGTCTATCTTCCTCGCAGTATCAACCGCTCCTTGCTCAGTTGTAATTCGCTCCCAGTCTTGATGGTCGAAGTTCTGCTCTGCGATATAATACGAAAATTGAGACAAGAGGGTTTGGAGGGCATCATTACTCATATGGTTCCCTCCAGAATCACGCCTTCTGATTCATTTCTTCGACTGCAATCTCATACTGACCATCTACTTCTTTGACTAATATCTCTGTGTTCGATGGTCGGTCATTAATAAGTTCGCTCAGGTCTGAATACGCGTTGTACTGTAGGATTGCTTGCATCGATTCTTCTTCTTCCTCCAAGTGGAAGACTGGCTTATCCGTTTTACCTCGACGGGGAACTGTGACAGTGTAGTAGTGCTCGCCGTTCGAAAAGTTGTGACCAGTTAGTAGCCCTTCGTGTGGTTCTGCCATATGCTATACTCGACAGGCCTCTATCAAAAGGGTACTCCACCCACCCAGAGACTAATAGAAGTATAAAATATTTCTAACTGATATGTTAGATGATGGTTCTGATGAGATAGGGACGCTACGGTAAGCCCTCTTATTATATGACACAGTTCGAAAAATGAAGTTCACACCCAACTTAGTGGCTTTTTCACCACAAATGGTGTCTTAGGATTTCAACAGAGCCACATCAGCCGAACAGGCGCGAGGCCATGACACTCTTGACATCTTCCATTTCGAAGTATTGCTCATCGGATGTCAAAACGCTCGCGTGAGTTGGACGACGATTCGTTACGTCGATAACTGCGTCGAAGGGAATCGAATCACCATAATAAATTGTCTCGTCTGATGGAGCAGGCCCATCCCAATTCCACAGGAGTTCAACGACCTCGCTGTCGACTTCGACCCACGCGTGCGTCGATGCCCGAGCTGGATGACTGGACATAGCAAGTCCTTCACAATAGCGAACATCATCGTAAGCCTCGAACAGCTTGGTGTGAAGCGCCGCAAAAGCGAGTACATAGCACGAGTTCGCGTCAATACTGTTGGCACGCCATTCTGCGGCGACGGCGACCACATCTTCCGGTGGGTCTGTCGACCGTCTTGATGGATTATACTTGACCCCATCAATCGGACAGGAGCCCGTAAGCACAGCGTAGTCTATCGCGCTGCCGAGGTGGCGGACTCTCTCTTTTGAATCTGCCAACAAGCGATTCGCGCGTCGGCGTCTATTGAATGAATTACGCCACTGTTCGTATTCAATCATATCGACTCCAGCGTCTATGAGGAGGCCGTAAGCCTCATCCTCAGAGAGTTCACTGCGAGCATCAAGACTGCCAAGATAGTAGGCAATCGCATCGTGCTGAGTGGTGCTATCATGGAAATTGCTTCGCTGGACTTCTAAACGGTTGTCTGTGTTCTCACGAGTCGCGGCACCGCGAGTGAGCAAAAAATGGAGCGTATCACGGGGGTTTTTCATGTGACTCACATCAGTGGAGTGTTGACAGATGAGTTCGTGTTCATCTGCTTCTATTGTTACCTCGATAATCGCCCCGCTCAACGGATACATCGTGTAATATTCTGGTTAGAGCGCTTATAGTTATCTAACTCTGAGTTCTGTACTGACCGGGACCGGGTCAAATGTATCACCTGCTGAGGATTCCAACAAAGCTGATTCTACAGATTCACGAACATCTTCGTTACCACGTTTTTGCTACCAATCCACGCCAGTAGCGGTTCCGTCATTCCACGTTATGGCCCGAACCACATCTGGTAGTTGGTCCAAACGGGCTTCGACAACTGCCATCGGATGCTTATCGATATATTCCGCGCTCTCGCGGAGAGTATCGCTATCCGATTGACTTAGTTGGAAGTGGACTTCTCCATGCTCCGGATGGTCGTCATCTTGATGCCAACCGAGGAGGAGATTTCGTTCCGGTTCAATCCAGCTAATCCAGTAGAAGTCGTTGTCAGTGCCGACCTCGACATCAAAACCGATTTCGAGTCGTACACTTTCTGTCGGATAGCTGGAATCCTCTAGAAACTCTCTCGGGTCCGTTTTCGCTGTAACTCGATACGGCCCCGGCTCTCGATGAGTTGAAACACGAAGCTGGACAGAGCTGAATTTCAAACCACTCTGGAGCCGATTCTTGATTCGTCGATGGATTCGTTTGTTGTCGAGCCCGTCTCTTTTGGCGAGAAATATCATTCGAGACTAGGCAATCGCGAGTTCTTCGTCTCCATCAGAATCAGAGAGCTGAGTTACGTCCGTGTAGAGTTGAAGTGCGTGTTTCGAAAGACGAATCTCTGTCTCCAGAGCTTCCCACGTCGTAGCAGCATTCCGAATGGTACGCATTTCCTCTGTAGAGAGGTCTTCTTCGACTAGCTTGTTGCGCAGTTCGGAAAGAGTCTCGACCTCGTACTCCTCCTGTAGCGATTCAACCTGAGCAGTGTGTTCAACGAGGGTCGATTCGAGTTCATCGCGAGAGTTCTCGCTGATGAGGTCAAGCACTTCCTCAATGAGTATCTGAACAGGGTTTGGCGCGTATTTTGTCTGTCCGTCGACTGTGTGTTCTTCGGCTCTGTTTTCAGCCACTAGAGTCTCCAATTCGCTATCGGCAGTCGCCCACGCGACATCTGCTCTGTCTGCAATGGCAGTAACCGTTTCCGGCTCGTCGAGTGTCTCGACAACCATACGGACTCGTTCACGCCCGCTGTACTGGTCTTTCCACGCCTCTTCATTTGGTTCGCTCATTTCTTATCTCCGATACGCACGAGATACACAAATAATTTTGGCTGTCTTAGATATATGAGACATAGTCAGTTTCGTTGATTCAATAGGTGGAAACTCTGCTACAAGGTCAATGAAGAGTTTTAGCCAGTTTGGAGAGGGAAGGACAATAAGCAATCTTACGGCTCTCGTGGATAGGTGTCTCAAATACAGCGAACGACCGAAATAGAGTGATTTTGCGAATCTAGTTCAATAAGTCACACATCAAGATATCTGAACTCTTGGTGTTGGTCAATCACTAGCAGGAGTTTCTTGTTTCACTCCGGTATCCCAGCTATTTTGACATTCAACATTCAACACTCTAGTAATATGCCGCTCCCCACCCAAAGCGAAAATTTCTATTATATTTGTTATCGGGAGGTCCGGTCAGAAGATGAATTAGAGCGAGATATAATCGATGAACCCAATGAGGTTACAAATGTCGAAGAACTTCTGAGGGCGGTACATAATAACGTGGAATACACGCATTCGCTCGAAAGTCTAGATGTTACTACATATTTTGAAAACTGGGTAGAGACCTTATTAGATGATGCAGAGGGCTTGGTTAGTGGAATGTCGAGGTCCTACGAGCAAACTTTGAGCTATATGGCAGAGGATTTTGCAGGAAGTATGAAAAGCCGTGCAAGAGAACGAGGTAAATATGTTGTCTTCATAATTAGTGAAGACTCTCTCGTAGTCTGTCACTCTTTCACCGGTAAAAAAGCTCTAACTACCGATATGGACGTTATTGAGGAACTGCTGAGTGAAGCGAATATCGATAAGTACGCACGTTTTACCTATGAATCTCCTGATGAAATCGTTGTACAACACTTTGACCGCCATGATACTGAATCATTTAGTGAGTGGCTTGGAATCCCTGAAGACGAAATTGCGTTTGATATCAAAGGGAGCGTAAGAGTATATACTAAGATAGACGGGATAAACACCGTTTTCGAATTTGACCAAGAAGATATCACAACTAAATTGCTTGGCTCCGACAGCTATGACCTCTCTGCAGGTCAACTGAAAACTCCTAACGAAAGTCCACGACGAGTAGAAAAGATTCGATGGGGCCACAAAAAGTACGCAGATATAGATGAGTTCAAGCAGGAACTTCTCAAAACTAATCGTAATCTTTCCCGCGCATTTGATATGTATAATAATCACATCTCGAACAGTTTGGATTCCTTCTTCACAGTCACGGACTACGAAAATAAAATAGTCAAGGAGACAGCTAATGGAGCTGAAGAGATTAAGAAGCCGAAAGTAGATTTTGCTCTTTCCTTTGTCAACAATCAGGTTGAGATGCACGTTCCTTGGCGTAGTGAACTATCCAAGCATTTTCTTTCTGAACACGAGCCAATACCAATCTGTCATGCAGGGGCAGAGTTTTCAGAATCTGCGTATCAGTTAGGCAACTTCAGAATATATAACGAAATTACCCTAACTGGTGCTCAGGAGACATATATTAAAGATGTTCTAAAAACTGCAGAAGATATGGGGTCAAACAATCTCCGTGATGTCTTTAGTCATATTGTATTCGAGATTCTGTCCCGCGATGTTCAGAAACCTCTTTGCTATCTATTTAACGAATTCTCAAGCGAATTCCATTCACGATTCGTAAGTAGTGTTTCTGACGCAACCCGAGTTGTGCAGACAGAGGGAGAAGAAATCGACTTAGAGTTCAAATCGTCCCCATGGTTTGATAGACAATCGGATGTAGAAGAATTAGCACAAGGCATTCATCGTGAATTTCAAGATTCACGGTTGCTGTTCCTCGGTATTAGCGAAGATTCGAAGGATATCGATGTCATCGAAAGCGGTGTAAAATCTGAAAAGTTGAATGATATAGAAGACAAGCTAGAAAACAAATATGGAGTTGCTGAATCACATGTATGGTCCATACCTATAGATGATGGACACGGAATAATCGCGCTAAATATTGAAAACCTCAGCCAAGGCTTCGACACAGACATATCTGTCTTGGAGAGGAGCTAATTATGATTGATTCTGAGCTACCGCAAATGAAGGCCAAAATCTCGGCAGAACTGTTGAAGGCGATTGTGGAACCCCCTGTCGAAATCTCTCCAGATAGTTTGACTAATTTTCGCTGGAGAGAGGACAAACTCTACGTAAACTCAGTTGACGGCGCAAACGCCATAATGGTCCGACAAAAGATTCCTGCAACAGAATTCGAGGAATATGATGTCAGACCAAAGGGGGATGAGATTGTGTTCGGTATGCCCTGTGGAACTCTTGAAAATCTTCTTCGAGCTGCGAATCCCCGTCAGGATGTCCAGTTAGAACTCACAGATGAGGGTCATCGGATGGATATTGAATTTGCCGACGTAGATTATTCCTTAGCTGGTGTAGACCCGGAACAGGTGAAAGAGCCAATGATTCCAGAGTTAGAGTATGAGCTCGAATCGAAAGTTCACAGCTCAGTATTCACTCGCGCATATCAGGTTGTTGGAATGATATCTGAGACCGTGAATATCAGTGTTTCAGAAGATGAATTTGTCATATCAGGACGGGGAGATACCGATGTGGCTAAAATCAATGTAGACATCGAAGAGAGTGTGGATGAGATACAAGAGAGAGAAGAAAAAAGGGCAGCAACGATTCTGCGCTGTACATCTGCTGCACAGGCACGGTACGGTTCTCAATTCATACAGTATTTGAACAAATTTACTCCTCCAAAATGTCTCACTACACGGCTGAGTGAAGATTATCCGCTACAGGTAGAAACAAAGAGAGCCAATAGTCGCATAAAAACAGACATCACGATTGCCCCCCGAATGGATAGTGAATAAGCACCGCCGAAGATACCTCCATTTCGGGGAGGAAAACAGGTCTACCACTGCCCGTTAACAGATGAGAAATTCAAATCACATGCCCCCTAATCGCGAATAATGAACATGGAGAATGAAACGAAACAGCTGATAAAGCAATTCTCCTCTAAACCGGGAGTTGAGTCTGAGCAATTTGACTGTAAATCGAAAGAGATTGTAGAGAGTTCCAGCGGTCGAAAGAAACTCGTTAAGGTACTCTCTGCAATGGCAAACCAAAGTGGAGGTACAGTGATTGTCGGCGTTCGGAAACAATCTAATGAACTCCTTATTCAGGGCTTTTCAGTTGATTCAGAAGTTGTCCAGCATATCAACCACACCGCAGTTGAATACACTGTACCACCT
>NZ_SGXU01000054.1:0-3250 GCF_005435015.1 Halorubrum sp. SP9 | reverse complement strand
ATCACTGATTTATTAAGAACCAATTTTGTAGAATATTCTGGGAAAAATCTATTACGGATTGATGTGGAGCAAGCCAAAGAAAAGCCGATTCAGTATAAAGAAGAAGGCGAATATGTACCGTGGATTCGCGTTGGGGATGGTATGGAGGAAATGACACGAAGTCAAATGCTCTCATTCTTTGAATCTCGTAAAAGGGAAAAGCATAGCCTGTTTTCCTCAGAGGTTGAGGAGCGCGTAAATATTCATTTAGATAGTGATTCAGATAGAGAAACTCATTCGATTCAATCACCACAAAATTGGTTGATTACCACCACAGAAGGACGGTCTATGTTTGTCTTTGGAGAGCCCGGTCTGTCCCATGACTTCGGAAAGTCGGTATTATATCATGTTGAAGAGCGGGTCTATGCCTCAACTGCGGAGGAAATAGAGCACGTATTTGATGTACTTAAGAACACTACTGGAACGAAGTTGTCCCATTCAAGAGTTGGGTATACAATTGAGTTGGGGGAACGTCAAGAAATTGGCCGTGGATATCGGTGGTTCGTTGAAGATTTGAAGAATATTGAAAATACAATTGGGACACTAGAGGAGGCTCACAAAGTGGAACCAATCTCTGACCCACCTAGTGACCCCCAGCCTATTGCTGTGGCTTATGTGAGTTGTTCAGCTGGTCTCTTTTGGCTAGAGACCCAATGGGATGGTGAAGAGTTCACACGAACAAGATGTGGATTCGTATTTACTGATATCCCATTCAACGAAGGCGGCTACCAGTCATTTTTCACCGAAATAGGTAGGAGCCCAGATATATACGAGCAACGCCGGGGCCTTCAGATACTCACTCTCGCAGGAGATTCTCAATATCTTGGACGGCCACAAGTCGTGGATATTAGCGACCATGTTGACTCTCCAGAATACATGGTTGTAGATAACCCGTTTTATCACCGAACTGATGAATTAAAGAAGAAGTCAGAAGTGGATATTCCAGAATACTTCTTGGACCCATTAGATGGTATTAATCGAATTCCGCTCAACATTTCGGGAGGGTATAAGAATGACAGGAGTCGTTCCGTAGAATTAGACACGCTAACACTCTTCTCAAAGGACCTCTTGATGAATACTATATTCGCATCAGGCTGGTGTCGGCAGAAGCGAGAATAAGTGCGGCACAAGGGATGTTGGTCATTCGTAGTTGTTCCACAACAAGGAAGACCTCGAACTCGGAACGCCCCAAACTCCCCGAAACATCGATTTACGCTCCCGATACAAACACAAATCTAGAAAGTAGGCAAGTATATAGTCGCAATTGTCATAAACAATTACGAAGAGATGTCCAACTATGAATCGCTCAACCGGCAAGAACTCATCGAACAGTTAGAAGCGCGAGACTGGCTCCTCAACCGCTATCGGCAGACCGCCGAACAACTTGAGCAAGACATCGACTTTTTCGAAGAGTCCTTCGGCGACGCGACCGCGGAAGTAGACCGACTGCGAAACGAGACAGTAGAATGAACACGTCTAACATCTTTTTGCCGGCCTCACTCGGCGCATTCGGAGGAATTCTCCTCGGAGGCATCGGTGGCATAGACATATTCTCCACGCTCGTCTTAGCAGCAATATGCGCAGTCGTCGGCGTCGCTGTCGGGTCCACCTTCGAGAACGAAAACCAGACAACACTAGAAGACCATGAGAATTGACGACAGCAGCGCAAGAGTGAAAGTCTGGATGGACGAAGACGAAGCCAACACCCTCCAACGCACACTCGAAAAGAAAGCATGGGAACGAGGTATAGCCGGTATGCTAATGCTCAGGTGTGGTCTCCGCTCTGAAGAAACAACAACCGTCACACCAGACGATGTAGAGCGCGGTAAAGACGGTGAGAGCTGGCTTCTCAACGTCGAAGGAAAGAATACCAAGGGCGGAGAGAAGACCACTCGAAAAGCGTGGCTACCAGATGATGTCGAAAAAGGGTTGTTCAATTTTCAGAGAGAACGCGATATTAGCGACGACGAACCCTACTTGCCGTACGCTCCCCGGAGTATCCAAAACTGGATTACCAACGAGAGCGGGACAGGCGCGGCTGACGTACTAGCCGAAGACGAGCAAGAACCTGACGAATGGGAACACGTGTCCTCGCACGACTGCCGCCGGCACTGGGCGCACCTTCACTTAGTCGAAAAGAAAGTCCCTGTACGCGTCATGATGGCCATAGGCGGGTGGTCTTCGTATTCAGCAATTGAGCCATATCTTACTGTACCAACCGAGAAATCGATTCTCGAAGAAATGCGCGCAGTACAGAACTAGTGAACGGGGTTTCCAATTAACTGTCTAATTAATTATCTGGTTAACTGATTAGCTAAGCTCTCTCTCAACGGATTGGTTCGTCTGTTCCTTCTTCAACCAGTCCAATTCTTCGAGCATAAGCGAGCCCCTCGTCTTCTTCAGACGGTGTAGACTCATCGGTTGACTCGGGCTCTGACAATTGCGCTTCCAAATCAGCGACCCTAGTGGTAAGACGTTCTAACTCCGGGTAGACGGTATTTTTGACAAAATCCACGTACTCATCTACGTTGACCGCGAGGTCCACAACGTCGACGGTCGTCCGCTCAGGCTTCCTATCATGAGACAAGAGCGCTTCTGCTTCGTCGCGCATCCCCTCCGGGATAACTGCGACCTTCATCCGCGACCCGGACTGCGAAGGGATTTGCGCGCGCTCCACTTCAATAAACTCGTGTTGCTCCATCTTGCGAAACTGATGTTGAAGCTGGCCTTCGGTCAAGTCGGTTCTCCGCCGTATCTGAGCCATCGACGCTCTCCCGTCTTCTTCAAGCACCGCCGAGACGAACTGGCGCGTTTCGTTCGTCTCATTCATTCTATTCATACCAAATTATTGGCAATAAGACGGCAAAGGTGTATGGGCGACGAAGGCTTCGAAAGCATGCTGAGAGAGGCTTCGGCGGGGTATAATCCAAAGCCTCGGTAAGAGGCTTCGACAGGGTGCGAACCCACGCTCGACGGATTCTCTTAGAGACACCCCCTAAGAGAGACCGAATATCCATGATTCAAGTTATCTTCGAAGGGAATAATCATCTAAGGGATTACCTGAGTCTGGGTACAAGACTTCTCGGTTTCGAACACGGAACCCATCTTACCAAGTAACGGAGAGAGCGCAAGAAGGAACATCGTCTCTCAAACTGAACAAGGATTATTTTTCTCTGGGTAGGGCGGTGAGTGGAGCGGAGCGAAGCACCCA
>NZ_SGXU01000541.1:0-327 GCF_005435015.1 Halorubrum sp. SP9 | reverse complement strand
TTATAATGGAAAAACATTTACTACGGATTGTTAACACGTTACAATTGGGATCAACATGAGAGCAGTTGTTTATCAAGGCCCGTACGAAGTGGCCGTCGAGGACGTGGACGAACCGGAGATCGAACACCCGAACGACGTCGTGGTCGACATCACGACCTCCTGTATCTGCGGGTCGGACCTCCACATGTACGAGGGGCGGACCGCGGCCGAGGAGGGGATCGTCTTCGGTCACGAGAACATGGGGATCGTCAGCGAGGTGGGCGACGCCGTATCGACGCTGGAGGAGGGCGACCGCGTCGTCATGCCGTTCAACGTCTCCTGCGGCTT
>NZ_SGXU01000540.1:0-329 GCF_005435015.1 Halorubrum sp. SP9 | reverse complement strand
CCGTGGTGGCGGCGCAGACGACACGCTGTGGTGTTTTAACGAAGAGCCCGTCGTCCGAGCCATTGCGGACTGCCAAACGCCCACAGTCGTCGCGATCGGCCATGAGGACGATGAGACGCTGTCCGAACGTGTCGCAGACAAAGCGGCGATCACACCGACTCAGGCTGGGGTCGTGGCGACGCCTGATATGCGTGCTGTCCGTGACCAAGTAGTCGCACTCGAACGCCGACTAGAAATTGGATACGCGGCGATTGTCACCGACCGCTTGGACGCTATTACCCGTCGGGTCGACAACGCGATCGTCAGTATCGAACGAGCAGCAGACAATC
>NZ_SGXU01000539.1:0-329 GCF_005435015.1 Halorubrum sp. SP9 | reverse complement strand
AGCCAGTGGCAGTCCGCCATCTTCGAGGTGAGGTAGTTCATCCCCGCGACGACGAGCTGGTCGGCGTGCTCGACGTTCGCGAGGTCGAAGTCGACGGTCTGTTGCCCGGTGACCATCGTGTGGCCCGGCGGCAGGTCGGTGTGGAACGAGTAGTTGTCCAGCCCCATCGCGCCGAGCGCCTCGTCCTCGTCGACGTCGCGGACGTAGTTGTCCAGAAGCGCCATCGAGTTGGCGTTCCGGTACTGCCCGAACAGCTTGATCAGCCCGAGCAGCGGCATGCCGCCGCGGAACTTCATCGACCGGACGCCGGCGCCGTCCATCTCCTCGAC
>NZ_SGXU01000538.1:0-330 GCF_005435015.1 Halorubrum sp. SP9 | reverse complement strand
GGATCATCACCTTCTCCGCGACGAACACGGCCGCGAAGACCGCGATGCCGGCTATCTTCGCGGCGTTGCTCGGGTACACCATGATCAGCACGCCGAGCGTCGCGAGCAGGGCTCGCGCGCCGAGCTTCCGACCGGGGCGCATCTTGAACGGGTAGTTCAGCCCGTAGATGATCGTCACCGCGCCGAGCAGGACGAGCAGCCCGACGTACAGCGTGTTCAGCCCCACGTCCATCGAGATCAGGCCGGGGTTGTAGACGAACGCGACCGGCAGGATGAAGAGCGGCGCGGCGATCCGGATCGCCGCCCCGCAGGTCCGCCAGAAGTTCGCCT
>NZ_SGXU01000537.1:0-330 GCF_005435015.1 Halorubrum sp. SP9 | reverse complement strand
ACAATCGTACTTTGTTTGTCGAAGGTAGCAATCCCGTCCGGGTCGGCGTCACTATCGATATGCCGGAGGAATTTCTTGAGACAATTCTGACGCGACCGGATCGTGTTCTTCGACAAGGATTTGGTGACGGACACGGCGTCACCGTCATACATCCGCTGTGCCACTTCATTCAGCTCCCGTTCCGTGGCGTCCAGTAGTGATCCATCAAGGTCGCGGGAAAACGCGGTGAGAGAAATAATCCATTGCCGGAGGGTCGTTGGGGCGCGCGTCGTTCCCCAACGATTCGCGTCACTATCGGCGTCGTTCGGAGTCGTCACCGCGTTCTCCTCA
>NZ_SGXU01000536.1:0-331 GCF_005435015.1 Halorubrum sp. SP9 | reverse complement strand
ATATTGGTGGCCCAGATACGGACCCAAATGGTGGTTACGCAACGGTCGGTGAGAAATTGACAGAGGGGAATGATCAATCCGGTGTTGGCGAATACTGGACAGCAGGAGAGACGATAAAAATCGGTGGCGTTGGGGACCTGTCTGGGATCACAATTCGCATAGTCTGGAACCCAACAGAGGTGAAAAAAGATGGCGCAGGTGGAAGAGAACCAAGCGAAGTAATCGGCGAAAACGCTGCAGTAATTTGGGAACACACTGTTGAATAGGTGACTTATTGGCACCTGCGGATCCTGACGACGACCAATCGCACAATACAGGTGAAGGGCTCATC
>NZ_SGXU01000535.1:0-331 GCF_005435015.1 Halorubrum sp. SP9 | reverse complement strand
GGGGGCAAGACGAGCAGGTCACCCACCCGATCGTGTCGACTGCGCGATTCAGATGGAGCCGGGTCCCGACAAGCGCGATCACGTCGCCTGTGACGGCTGTGGGTTGGTCGTCGACACGCTCGCACCGCTCACGCGATTCCGGGTCGAACTCGGGCATCTGGACGGCCCGATACAGCTGTGCGCCCGCTGTAGTCCGGATGAGCTCGCGACGTAATGGACGCGCAATCTCGAGGAGCATCTCGTCGCGACGCCGGCAAAGTGGCCCCAACCACTTTTTATTGATTCGCTGTAAACTGTAATCAAGAACGAATCGTGTCACGCACCTCAAACC
>NZ_SGXU01000534.1:0-331 GCF_005435015.1 Halorubrum sp. SP9 | reverse complement strand
CGGAAACACGGTGTGTGTCTCGACCGGTCGAACCACCCGCCGACCTGCCTCCCGCCTAGTCGCGAAACAGAACGCATTTCACCGGAAACACGGTGTCTCCCTCATGGACGCAGCGGACGACCTCTTCACGAGGGAGGACCCTATCTTCGCGAACAAGGAGCTCCTCGAGATCAGTCACCTACCCGGAGAGGGACGGATCGTCGGCCGAGACGACGAGATATCCGACTTGGCGACGGCCGTCAACCCGGCCATCTTCGGACAGAGCCCGAGCAACGTCCTGATATACGGAAAGACGGGCACCGGGAAGTCGCTGTGTGCGAAGTACGTCTCC
>NZ_SGXU01000053.1:0-11344 GCF_005435015.1 Halorubrum sp. SP9 | reverse complement strand
ACGCCTCCCCAGCCTCGCGGTTCGCGCTCTCCGAGCGCTCACCGCGTCCCTCGCGGGCTGGCTCGCGGCCTCCGCTTCGCTCCGGCCGCTCGCAGGCGCGCCACCGCCGGCTATTTCTAAGTGTTTGTCGCCGCCGATAGCGTCTTTTTAAATATCGAATCGCTGCTACCGATCTGCGATACCCACTCCCGTTCTCGCTCGTCGCTGTGTTCGTACAGACCGGAACGACTCGCAATATACCACTTTTTGAGGATAATATGCCTGAAAAATCGGACTCTAACCGTGGCAGTCCGTCCTAATCGACTCATTTCATCGGCAGAGTTTTCAGACCGTTTCTTAATAAGAATAGTATGCCTAATAAGAAAGAGACAATCTCGATCGAACTGCGATATCCGTTTCCGGAGGATCGGGTGTTTCGATACCAAGCGATGGAGGACGTTCTTGCGGTCCTCATCGATCAGCCGTACGCGGCGTACTCGATGAGCGAACTCGCGAGTCTCACGGGAGCGAATCAGGGGACGATCTCGAAGGCGGTGAAGCTGCTTTCCGAGCTTGATGTCGTCGAAACGGCACAGGACGGTCGGACCCGGCAGGTCCGGATCAACCGCGAGCGGCTCACGAAACCGGATCCGATTCTCTCGATCCCGCAGAGCGAGTTTCACCACCCGGTCCGGGCCTTCCTCCAACGAGCTCAAGAGGAGCTGGACGAGGTAGTCGGTGTCGTCCTATTCGGCAGCGTCGCTCGGGGGGAAGCGGATAGGACCAGCGACATCGACCTACTGGTGGTCGTCGACGGGGACCGAACGGCCGCTCGTCGGACCATCCAGTCGATCGTCAGCGACCTCGAGGACCGACGGTTCGAAGGGAACCGCTACACCTACCAGCCGCTCGTCGAATCGACGGACAGCGTCAGCCGAATCGGCGACGAGCTCCGTCCCCAGTTCGACGACGGCATCACGTTGGTCGATTCCGACCGCCTCTCAGAGCTCCGAACTGAGGTGTACAGCGATGAATGACGATATCCGGGATCGATTGGCGGAGGCCGAGCGGAGCTTCGAGGGCAGTCCCGGAACGATCGAAGAGGGTCTGGACGTCGACGACGCGGAGCTGGTCCAACTTCGCCGTGCCTGCCGGCTGTTGGAGGTCGGATCGAACCTCCTCGACCGAGGGTACTACACGGTCGTAATCGAGTCGGCGTTCGTCGCCATCGAGCGCACGATTCAGTTCCGGCTGATCCACGACGGAGCGATGTCGCCCTCGGAGGTCATCAGCAGCCACCGGCGGCTCTACCAACGCGGGGCCGAGATCGGTCTCTACGACGACGCCTTCGGGGACGACCTCGCCGAGCTGTGGAACCGGAACCGAACGGAGACCTACTACAGGCTTGGAATAGCAACGAAGGAACAGGCCGAGGCAATGTCCGGGCTGGCCGGGGGTATCCACCGACACCTCGTCGACGTGACTCGGGTGTCACACGAGTGTCTCTGTCGGGGGTAGCTCCCTCGAACCGCAGTCCTCGTCGCTCTCTTCGTTCGCGACCCGCTCGCACGGTCGTCTCACGGCCGGCTCCCGGGCACACACGGAGGCGTGTCGCGCCTCTTAAAGACGACTCAGAGCCGCCGGCGATGCCACCATACCGTGAACTCATTTAAATAGCCTACTCCGCCAGCCCGAACACGTCTCGCGGGTTCTCGTACACGACGGTCCGGATGTCGTCGACGTCGATGCCGTACCGGTACAGCTCGAACATCGCGCGCTTCACCGCGTACGGGTCCGTGCGCAGCACGTTCGCGGTGTCGGTGTCGATCATGACCCGCTCGGAGCCGTACTCGTCGATGGCGTTCGCCACGTCGGCGGCGTCGACGCCGACCAGCCACGAGTGGCCGATGGTGTAGCTCAGGTAGCAGTCCGTCTCGGTCATCAGGTACTCCGTGTTGTTCGCGTCCGCGTGCGAGGCGACCACGCGCTCCTCGTCGAGGCCGGCGTCCGCGGCCGCCTCGACGTCCCGCTTTACCGCCTCCAGGGCCGGGTTCTCGCCGTCGAGGACCGGCTCGGTACCGAGCCCGGTGTTCTTCTCGTACCCCGGCGTCACGCCGAGGTCGTCGCGGTACTCCCGCTTCGCGTCGGGCGTCGTGTTCGGCGTGTGGAGCAGGACGGGGAGGTCGTGGTCGGCGGCCAGCTCCATCTGCGCCCCGACGACCGCCTGCTGCTCGTCGACGTCCCAGCGCTCGACGTGCTGGCTCGGGACGACGCCGGTCTCCCCGACTGCGACGACCTCGTCGAGCGCGCAGTAGTCGTCCATCGCCGCGAGCAGCTCGTCGGGGTTCTCGATCCGGACGCCGGTGTGGACGCCGAGCCCCAGCTTCGCCTCGAAGAAGTGGTTGCGCTCGATCGCCCGCCGGCGGTTGATCGCGTCGTCCCAGAGGAAGCGGATGTCGCTCGCCTCCACGGGCTTGTAGGGGGTCCAGTGGTATCCCGACGACACCATCACCATCGACCGGCAGCCCGAGAGGGCGTACCGCTCGCGGTCCCCCCACGAGAGCGTGTGCGCGTGGTTGTGCGGGTCGATCCACGGAATGTTCAGCAGTTCGGTCGGGAGGTCCGGGTCCGAGCCGTCGAGGAACGCGGCGTCCGTCGGGCGAACGGTGGCGTGTGGCGCGGTCATGCCTCCACCGTCGTCCCCCGGCCACTTAGCGTTTTACAGATTGGTAAAACTTTATTATGCGTCCGACTGACTTCCGAATATGACACTGTTGATCGGGACAGACTCGGGGCTGTACCGAACGGACGATGTCCCCTTCGAGCGCGACGAGCTCGACCCCGTCCTCGACTGCGGGGTCGTCACCGCGGTGAAGTCGTGGGACCACACCGAGGGCGTGTTCGTCGCCTCCTCGACGGGCGCGTACCGCTCGCTCGACGGCGGGGAGACGTGGACCGACCTGGAGGTCCCCCTCGGCGACCGCTTCTGGCACGCCGGACAGAGCGAGGTGTGGTCGATCCTCGCGACCGCGGACGGCGCGCTGTACGCCGGCACGAACGACCCCTACGTCTTCCGCTCGGTCGACGGCGGCGAGACGTGGACCGAGCAGAAGGGGTTCCGCGAGCTCCCCTCCCGCGGCCACTGGGAGTCGCCGATCGACCCGCACTACGCCCGGCTCCGCGCGCTGGAGGCGGTCCCCGGCCGCCCGGAGCACCTGATCGCCGGGGTCGAAGCGGGCGGGATCCACGTCAGCCGCGACGGCGGCCGCACGTGGTCCGACCACCGGGACGCCATCGTCGACGACGTCCACCAGGTTCTCCCCATCTCGGAGGACGTCTGGCTGGCGGCGACCGGCTACCTCGACCACGACTTAGAGAACCTCGGCCTCGGCCACGCGGTCGGCGAGGGCGGGCTGTGGCGGACGACCGACGCGGGCGAGTCGTGGGACCGGCTCGACGTCGGCAGCGACTTCTCGTACATCCGCCGGGTGTTCGTCCACGACGGTCGGGTGATCTTCTGCGGCGGCGAGGAGGCGCCCCCGGCGTGGGTGAACGACGACCACGAGGTCGCGCTGTTCGAGTCGACGAACTTCGGCCGCGACTTCAAGCGCGTCGACTTCCCCGGCGAGCCCCACGAGATAATCGAGACGTGGGCGGTCCACGACGGCGACGTGGTCTGCGGCTCCGGCCTCTTCGACGTGCCCGACGAGCGCGACGACGTGGCGGGCCGGATCATGCGGCGTCTCGACGGCGAGGGCGACGAGGGGCCGACCTACGAGACGGTCGGTCGCGTCGACGCGAACGTCAGCCGGATCGAGGTGGTCTGAATGGCGGACGAAGCGGAATCGCCGGCCGGACCCGACGACGCCGACCGCGACGCGCCGTCGCTGCTCGGCCGCTCGCTGTACGGCGGCGTCCTCGCGTACATGGCCGTCGACGGCTTCAAGAACAACGACAAGCGGGTCTCGGTCGCCGAGGAGAAGGGCGTCCCGATGCCGGACGTCCTCGTCCCGTTCGTCACCGGGATGCTGCTGGTCGCCAACCTCGGGATCGTCCTCTGGCGCCTCCCGCGGGCGGCCGCGGGCGCGCTCGTCGTCTTCTTCCTCGGGACGACGCCCGCCATCCACGACTTCTGGACGATGGAGGGGAAAGAGCGCCACGGCAACAAGATCAACTTCCTGAAGAACCTCGCGCTTCTCGGCGGGGCTATCGTCTTCCTCGACGCCGCGAGCGAGAGCGACGAGGGAGTCCGAGAGGGCGACGGGGAGTAGTCCCGGTCCCCGAATTTCCGGTTCCTCCGGCGCCGACGCTCCGGATCGGAGATGTCTGACGCAGTTCTTAAGTGAGAGCGGCGAGGAGCCTACCGTAATTCCCCGAACGGGCGTCGAGCGCTCGGATCGAACGGCGCCGCGAAACGACCGCGGTGCTCGGGAAAACCACACGGATTGGAGGTCAGGATGGGACTGCTCACGAACCTCAGAGACAGCATATCGCGGGTCACGGACGGCCTGTTCGCGGCCGACGAGCCCAAGCGGATCGGGATCTACGGACCGCCGAACGCCGGTAAAACGACCCTCGCAAACCGGATCGCACGCGACTGGACGGGTGACGCCGTCGGCCCCGAGAGCCACATCCCCCACGAGACTCGCCGGGCCCGCCGGAAGGAGGGCGTGGAGATCGAACGCAACGGGCGCAAGGTCACCATCGACATCGTCGACACCCCCGGGGTGACGACGAAGGTCGACTACAAGGAGTTCTTAGACCACGACATGGAGAAGGACGACGCCGTCCGCCGGTCGCGCGAGGCGACCGAGGGCGTCGCGGAGGCGATGCATTGGCTCCGCGAGGACGTCGACGGCGTCATCTACGTGCTCGACTCGACGACGGATCCCTTCACCCAGGTGAACACGATGCTGATCGGGATCATCGAGTCGCAGGACCTCCCGGCGCTGATCCTCGCGAACAAGACGGACCTGGAGGGGTCGGACGTCCAGCAGATCGCGAACGCCTTCCCGCAACACGAGACGATCCCGCTGTCCGCGCTGGAGGGCGACAACATGGACGAAGTGTACACCAAAATCGCGGAGTACTTCGGCTGATGCCCGGCCCGAAAGCCAACGTCGACGCCGCGGACGACCCCGACGATCCCGACGACTCCGGCGACGGCGTCCGGATCGACATGATAAGCGGCGCTCGGATGGAGGGGCTCACGACCATGGAGAAGATCCGGCTCATCCTCGACGGCGTCCGCGACGGCAATATCGTCATCCTCGAGGAGGGGCTCTCCCCGGACGAGGAGTCGCGCCTCATCGAGGTGACGATGACCGAGATCAGTCCGGACGACTTCACCGGCATCGAGATCGAGACGTACCCGAAGGCCGAGGCGGGCGACCAGAGCTTCCTCGACAAGCTGATGGGCCGCGAGTCGACGCAGAAGCTCACGGTGATCGGCCCGGCGAACCGCATCGAGACGCTACACAAAGACGAGAACCTCATCAGCACGCTCGTCTCCCGCAAGTAGATGCCCCACCAGTGTACCTCCTGCGGGCGGACGTTCCCCGACGGCTCCAAGGAGATGCTGTCGGGGTGTCCCGACTGCGGCGGGAACAAGTTCCAGTTCAAGCCCGCCGGCGCGACGGACGAGACCGCGTCCGCCGGAAACGACGCCGGCTCCGGCGGCGACGAGGGAGGTCCGGTCGCCGGCAACGAACCCGACCGGTCGCCCTCGACCTCGGACGATCGGCCGACGCCGGACGACGGCGCCGCAGACCCGAACTCGAGCGACCCCGCGGACGCGACGCCGTCCGAGGCGGCAGCGGCCGACGCGTCGGGGCGGGTCGACCCGTCGTCCGCGAGCGAGGCGTCCGAGAGCGTCGACCCGCCGTCTCCGAGCGACGGCACGGAGCAGATCGCTGACCGGAGCGACGAGGACACCGCGCAGGCGAGCGCGCGTTCCGAGGTGGTCTCGTCGGACGAACTCGACCGCGCGAGCCGCGAGGTCGACCCGGCCGACACCGCGGAGCCGCCGGCGGAGGGGGAACCCCAACCCGGCATCGACGCCCTCCGAGACGAGCTCAACGAGCAGTTCGAGAGCATTCGGATCGTCAGCCCGGGGCAGTACGAGCTCAACCTGATGGAGCTGTACGACAGACAGGAGTACATCATCTCCCTCCAGGAGGACGGCCGGTACGTAATCGAGATGCCCGACGCGTGGGGCATCGAGGACGAGTAGTCCGTCCCCTCGTCCCGACCGACCACGGCGTCCCGCGCTCCTCGCCACCCGGCCCTGTTGTCGGTGATCGATAGTCCGGTTTTCGTGGCCGCTCGGCGGCCGTTTCGGGCGATCCGGCGCTTCGGGCGACCCTTGTCGAAGAAGATACTGTTATCCGGCTTCCTCCGCTACGGGGTCGCATGTTTACCGATCGCTTCCCCCGATCCGGCCGGCGTTCCGGCCTCGATCCGGACCGCGCTGTCCCGACCGCCCCGCGTCGACCTGATGGTGACCGCTCTGATGGAGACCGATCTGAGGGGGACCGACCCGCCGGAGACCGACTCTCACGGGCTCCTGACGAGGTAGCCATATGCGCGTAGTCGCGAAGTTCGGCGGCACGAGCCTCGGCAGCGGCGACCGGATCGAGCGCGCGGCCGACTCGGTGGCGAGCGCGGTCGCGGCCGGCCACGAGATCGCGGTCGTCGCGAGCGCGATGGGGTCGACCACCGACGACCTCCTCGACGACATCACCTTCGAGACGGACGACGCCGACCGCGCCGAGATCGTCTCGATGGGCGAGCGGACCAGCGTCCGAATGCTGAAGGCCGCGCTCTCAGTTCGCGACGTCGACGCCGTCTTCCTCGAGCCCGGGCATCCCGACTGGCCCGTGGTCACGGACGAACTGGGCGAGGTCGACGTCGAGGAGACGAAGAAGCGCGCGCGGAAGATCGCCGCCGAGATGGACGGCGTCGTCCCGATCATCACCGGGTTCCTCGCCGAGGACCACGACGGAAACGTCACCACGCTCGGGCGCGGCGGGTCGGACACGACCGCGGTCATGCTCGGCAACTACATGGACGCCGACGAGGTCGTGATCGTCACTGACGTGGAGGGCGTGATGACCGGCGACCCGCGGGTGGTCGAGGGCGCGCGTAACGTCGGCCAGATAACCGTCGACGAGCTGCGGAACCTCTCCTTCCGCGGTGCCGAGGTGGTCGCGCCCTCCGCGCTCTCGTACAAGCACGAGGGGCTCGCGGTTCGGGTCGTCCACTACCAGCACGGCGACCTCCTCCGCGGCGGCACCCGGATCGAAGGCCAGTTCGAGAGCCTGATCGACATGCGCGAGGAGCCGCTGGCGTGTCTCACCATCGCGGGCCGAGCGATCCGGAACCGCCCCGGGATCCTCTCCGAGCTGTCGAACGCGCTCCGCGCCGAGGAGATCAACATCGACGCGGTCGCCTCGGGGATGGACTCGGTCACCTTCTACGTCGACGTCGACGTCGCCGAGACCGCCGAGGCGCTGCTCCACGAGGCGGTCGTCACCGACGAGGCGCTCTCTTCCGTCACCGTCGCCGATCCCATCGCCGTGATCCGCGTCACGGGCGGCGAACTCCCCAACCAGTCGGGCGTCATCCAGGACATCATCGCGCCCATCGCCGAGGCCGGCATCAACATCATCGACCTGATCACGAGCGCCACCTCCGTCGCGGTGTTCGTCGACTGGAACGACCGCGAGGAGGCGCTCGAAATCGTTCAACAGCGGTTCGACTGATCCGAACGGCCTCGTCCGACGCTCGGACCCCCGGATTCGCCGTCGTCGAAACCTTCCAGCTCCCGTGACAAAAGGCCGCTCAGGACGGCCGTCGTCGCCGCCGAGTCGGGGTTACCGCCTCCCTGTCCTCAGCCCAACGGACGGAGTTCGCTCCGGGACTCACCACTGGTGGCCGCCGATGTCCACGATCGAATGACACCGGGCGCACTCGGAGACGACGAGGGGGTCCGACGAGGACTGGTTCGTCACGTCGTCGTCCGGACCGGTCGGGCCGCCGCACCGCTTACAGACCATCGTACGATTCGCTTCCATCAGGGTCGCTCAGACGCGCCCGGCGGAAATAACTCATGCCATTTGGCATCAACCGACTCGCCAGTCGAGCGGTCCGTCCGGATTCGACTCCGGCGCCGACGCTGTGAGAGGCGCACGCGCCGTATCCGATATATCCGCGAAACACAGCCCTAACGGCGCATTTCGACGAACCCATGAACCGGATTTTCAGGCCGCTCCGGGCCTCAGCCTTCCGGATCGAACCGGTACCGCGTCGTCGACGCGCCGTCGATCCGCGGCCCCGAGCCGACCACCGCGAACCCGACCGCCTCGGCCGCGTCGTCCGCGGTTCCGTCGGTCGGCAGGACAGCCTCGACGGTCATCCCCTCCCGGGTCGCGAACCGCACCGGCTCCTCGAACAGGCGGCGGACCGCGTCCGGGTCGCCCTCGACGTTCGTCACGTGAACGGCCCCGTCGCGCACGTCGAACGCGACGAACCCCCCGACCGCGTCGACGGGTGTGTCATCGCTGGCGTCCGCGTCGCCGGCCGGCGTGGCGTCGTCCGTCACCGCGACCCGGACCGACCGGTCGTGGATCATGTTCCGGACGACCCCTTCGGGCCGGCCCGTCATCGATCCGAGGGCCGCGGCGTCGGCCTCGACCGCGTCGCGAACTCGCATACCTCCGTACTCTCGCCCGCCGACATAAAATCGCCGCACGCTCGCCGCGGACCGGATGATTTTAACGACCGGCGGACGCAGGAACTCGCATGAACAAATCGACCCAGATCGTCGTCGGCACGGTCGGCGTCTCGGCCGTCCTCTCGGTCCTCATCATCCTCTCGTACGTCTTCGCCTGATGTTCTCACCCCGGTCGCTCGACGACGACCTCGCGGCGGTCCGCGACCGGTACGCACCGGAGTCGCCCGTCCTCGACGTGGACTCCGACTTCGAGACGCTCCCGCCGGCCGCCGCGGAGGACCTAGGTCTCTTCGTCGACGGGCTCGACCCCGCCTCGTACCCCGCCGAGTGGCTCCCCGAGGCGGTGCCGGACCTGCTCCGGAAGCACGCCGGACCCGCGTTCACCGTCGGGCTCCCGGGCGACGGGACGGTCGTCCGGACGACGCAGACCGACCCGCCCGCCGTGCTCGTCAAGCGGCGCGCGGAGGGGACGCCCGACGACTTCCTCGCCTTCCTCGTCGCGGAACGGCTGGTTCAGATCGGCCGCGAGCCGGGGCCCGGCACCGTGGGCGGCGAGAACTCGGGCGGAAGTGACGCGCCCGGCCTCCCGGAGTCGTTCCTCCCGTTCTTCGGCGATCGCTACCGCGACCTCGACGCGGCGATCCGCCGCCCGGACCCGGAGACGGGAGCCTCGACCACGGGCTTCGGCCCGACCGACGTCTTCCAGGTCGCGAACGCGCTGTTCGACGCGTGGGTCGGCCTCCGCGTCCGCGACGCGTTCGCGTCGTGGGAGGGCGAGTACCCCCGGCTGTTCGACGCGTGGATCGACGCGGGCGAGCGGCTCTCCGGCCGGCTCGGCGACCTCTCCGGCGAGGTCGCCCGCGGGGAGACCGACTTCGCGGCCGCGACGGAGTACGCCTGCTCGGCGGTGAAACACGACCTCGACCTCCCGGCGCCGTACGGCGCGCTCGACACGACCGCCTACCGGGATCGCGGGGCGGACTACGCCGTCGCGTGGGCGGAGAAGACGTTCGCAGCGCTCGTCGACGACGAGGAGTGAAACGGCGACCGCGGTCGAAATCGCGCTTCTCAGCCGTCGAAGGTGACGTTCCCCTCCCCGTCGAGCCCGATGACGCCGTCGAACAGCTCGCGGAACCGGTCGAGCGTCGCGACCTCGTGGACCTCCTCCGAGAGGTGGAAGATGCCGACCGCGTCGTGCTCGTCGAGGAGGGAGAGGATCTCGGCGGCGGCCTCGTACACCGCGTCGTCGTCGGCGTAGTAGGCCATCTCGGTGAGCGAGTCGACCGAGACGCGGCGCTTCCCCTCGTTTTCGGTGAGGAACCGCTCGACGCGGTCGACGACGCCGTCGAGGTCGTCGGGCGCGGAGACGTAGTACACGTCGTCGCTGGAGCGCCGCGAGTACCCGCGCTCGACGGAGAGCGTGTCGAGGATGGTCGCCTTCGTCTCGTCGACGTCGTAGTACTCCAGCTTCTGTTCGACCTCTCGGGCGGTGGTTCGCGTCGAGACGACGAGGAACGCGTCGGTGTCGGTCTTGAGGAAGTCGGTGTCGATCCGGTCCGTCTCGCCGATGCTCGGGTGGACGAGGAGGAGTCCGGTCCCGCCCGGTATCGTCTCCGGCCCGTTCTCGACGGCGAGGGAGTAGTCCATGGGATCGGAACTCGCCCGACTGACTTAACGGTACGGTCGACGGGGTCCAGACCGGCGGACGCGAACGGCTCCCTCGCCCCGCGTCGGGTCGCGGGCGCACTCCGCCCCGTCGCTACTCCCCCACCGTTTCATCTGGAGATCGCGACACGTACGCGCCCGGACTCGGTGAATCGACGCCGCCCGCGGACGCGGCGGTCGGTTTTTTTGCCCCGCCCGCCGTCGGTGCGTTCGATGCCCGGGCACGACACCGCGCGCGACATCTACCGGCAGGCGCTCCCGGTGATCGCGGTCAGCCTGATCGCGGGGCTGTTCGCGGGGACGATACTCGGCTCGGAGACCATGCGCGCGAACATCGAACAGGTCCCCGGACTGCTCCTGTTGCTGCCGGCGTTCCTCGCCACCCGCGGCGGGGTGTACGGCTCGCTCGGCGCCCGGCTCTCGACCGGGCTCCACCAGGGGATCATCGAACCCCGGTTCCGGCCGGACCGCCGGCTCACGAACGCGGTCGTCGCCTCCTTTATCAACGGGATGAGCGTCTCCGTGTTCATCGCGGTCGTCACCTACCTCACGCTCGTCCTGTTCGGTGACGGCGGGAGCCTCTTCCAGTTGGTCGGCGTGATGGTCGTCGCCGGCTTCCTCTCGGCGGTGCTCATGATCACGGTGTTGATCTCGGTCATCTTCGTCGGCTACCGGCGCGGGCTCGACCCCGACAACGTCATCGGCCCGGTCGTCACGACGCTCGGCGACGTGTTCGGGGTGTTCTTCCTCCTGGTCGGAGTGGCCGTCGTGGGGGCGGTGTCGTGACCGATCCCGCGCCGACCGGGATCGACGAGTGGTCGGTCCGGCGGATCGTCCGGACGATGATCCCGCTTCTGGCCGCGCTGTCGGTGCTCCAGCTCGTCTCCGGGACGGTGTTGGAGAGTTACGAGGAGATTCTGCTGCGGTATCCGGCGCTCTTGGTCCTCGTGCCCGTCCAGATCGGAA
>NZ_SGXU01000533.1:0-332 GCF_005435015.1 Halorubrum sp. SP9 | reverse complement strand
TGTCCGTATCGCAGTCGGGCGATTCAATCGTTACGTCCATCGCTTCCAGTATTCGCAGTTGTTCCGCGGTGACGCCGCTGACTTCGCTCGGTGCGCGGTCGAGAACGATTCGGACCGGAACATCCCTATTCGCGAGGTGTCGGGCACAGGCGAGGCCGCCGCCGCCGTTACCCCCGTTACCGGCGAGTACCGAGATAGGAACGTCGCTCCGGCCGTTCGATCGGACACGGAGAACGGCCTCTGCGAGCCCGCGACCGGCGTGTTCCATCATCCGCCGGAGATCGAGGCCGATCTCTTCGACGACAACGCGGTCGATGTCCCGCATCTCATCG
>NZ_SGXU01000532.1:0-332 GCF_005435015.1 Halorubrum sp. SP9 | reverse complement strand
ACTTGTAATGGATTTCTCAAGTCGTGTGAAACAACACTTGTGAACTCCTCAAGCCGTTTGTTTGTGCGCTTGACCGACTCACGTTCGGTGATGTCGATATACATCGCTACCGTTCCGATGATCTCACCATCTGCTGTACGACGTGGAACCGAGCGCAAGAGAGCCTCTACCACCTCACCATCGTTAGCCACTAGATCACGTTTCTCTCTAGTGAACTCACCGTTAATCGATCGGCTATACCCTCCAGATTGTAATTCTTCTTCCGACTCAGGTGTGTAGAATTCTGTGAGTTCGCTGCCGGTTATTGCGTCCGCATCGTATCCAAGTGTCTC
>NZ_SGXU01000531.1:0-333 GCF_005435015.1 Halorubrum sp. SP9 | reverse complement strand
AGGACTCGGTGTTGGCCGCCTTGATCACCTGGATGCCGCCGAGGTTGTTCTCCAGCCGGGAGTTCATCTTGCCGACCGTCGACCGCACCTCGGCGTACTTCGGCTGGATGATCTTGATGAACACGTAGGTGAACCCGGCGATGACGGGGACGGGCAACAGCGCGACCAAGGCGAGCTGCCAGTTGATCCAGAACAGGAGGACGCCGATCCCGATCACCATCACGGACAGCCGGAACACGGAGTTCATCCCGTCGTTGAGGAACCGCTCTAACCGGTTCACGTCGTTCGAGAGGATGGACATCATCTCGCCGGTCTGCTTGTCCGAGAAGAAGT
>NZ_SGXU01000530.1:0-334 GCF_005435015.1 Halorubrum sp. SP9 | reverse complement strand
CGTTCATCGATATACAGCCGTAGTCTTCCTGAAGGTAGTCGTCGATAGCGTCGTAGTCGTGTGCGGACCAACCGGCCGGGTCACACACTTCGAGATGCTTGTCAATCACCCGTTCAAACTCAGAGGCTACCGGGCGGAGATCACCGAACCCGGCACCGTCGAAATAGACGCCGACGTGAATATGAGTGTAGCAGGCATTGAGCCCGGCGTCTTTGTCGGGGTCCGCAGCGGTGCCCATTCCGTGCGGTTCTGCTTGGAGCCAGTAGCCCCACTGCTCCGAGTCCAAGTCTAGGTGATACTCCATTACGTTGCGAAGCGTGTCGCGGACGCCGCC
>NZ_SGXU01000529.1:0-336 GCF_005435015.1 Halorubrum sp. SP9 | reverse complement strand
AAATGGGTCTTATCGGTCGAGGCGTCGGAGATATTGTCGTACCAGCGTGACGAATCTGGTAATCTCGTCGCCGTTCGTGCGGAGATTCCGAAGGGAATCGTGAAGTTCCAGCAGTCGGCGCGGAAGTCGGACGCCCACTCGCAGATGGTGTCGTACGGCCCGAACGACTTCGGGGGTGACGAATGAGCCGTCTGAAGACGCTCGGCTGGTACGGCGGCGCAGGTGTTGCGGGAGCAGGGATGGGTACCATCGGTTCGTGGTGGTCGCGTCGAGCTGCTGAAGCCGCCGTCGAGGTCCGCCCCTCACTCGCAAACGTCGGGTGGTGGGATGCGTTTC
>NZ_SGXU01000528.1:0-336 GCF_005435015.1 Halorubrum sp. SP9 | reverse complement strand
CTGCGATCTAGTATTAACCAACAGAGCGCGTAATGACATAGATTTGTTGGTTAACAAGATATCGTCTCGTCACGCTAAAGAGTGCGAATAGCAAACTATTCAGAAATAGACGTGCCGTTAGACGCCGTCCGGACGGGGGGCGTTCTCGTACTTGACCATCTTCTCGGGCTTGTCGGAAATGGTGTCGTAGATCTGCTGGAGCGTCTCCTCCGCAGCGAGCAGGTTGTGCTCTGCCAGGAACTCCCGCCCCTCGTCGGTCAGGCCATAGAACTTCCAAGGGTAGCCCTGCCGGCGATGGTCGTCGTCCAGGGCAACCTCTGTGACGATGCCGGCGTC
>NZ_SGXU01000527.1:0-336 GCF_005435015.1 Halorubrum sp. SP9 | reverse complement strand
GCACTCGCGGCAGCGCCAGAGTTTCGTCATTGTGCGCGGCCCTCCACTGCCTGCTGGACGGTGATGTCGTCGTAGTCGCCGGTGAGGCGTTCGCGAGCGTCAAACCGGATGTGCGGCGGGCCAGAGGGGCTCACGCCGTCTCACCCCGTGCTTGCCACACGCGGCGCGCTTGTATCGCGTGGCGGGCCGCGTCGGTGAGACTGTATTCGTTAGTGCGTCCGTCGCGCGGCTTCTGGGTAACGAGGTCATGCTCGACAAGGATGTCGAGGTTCTGGTATAGGCGGCTGTGGTTGATCTCTTCGCCGTAGTAGTCGGCGAGGTCCGCTTTCAGGGCCG
>NZ_SGXU01000526.1:0-337 GCF_005435015.1 Halorubrum sp. SP9 | reverse complement strand
GCTTAATCTCAGCAGATCGTAACAACAAGGCTACTCTACTGCTTACAATACCCCGTTGTACATCTAAGTCGTATACAAATGATTTATCCCCACGCAAAATGACATTGCAATTCGCCAGCAAGCACCCAAGGCCTTTCCGCCAAGTGCACCGTTGCTAGCCTGCTATGGTTCAGCGACGCCACAAGGACGCCTTATTCGTATCCATCTATATTGTGTGGAGCAAAGAAATCACCGCGTTCTAGCATGGATTCTGACTTAGAGGCGTTCAGCCATAATCCAGCGGATGGTAGCTTCGCGGCAATGCCTGATCAGACAGCCGCAAAAACCAATTATCCGA
>NZ_SGXU01000525.1:0-337 GCF_005435015.1 Halorubrum sp. SP9 | reverse complement strand
TGGGCGAGTGAAATGGATCGTGTTCGTGGTCTGTTACAGCTCGCTCGAACGGCATTTCCTGTACCCTCAACGCTGTACCGGTCGTTTGAGAGGGTGCCCATGTCCGTGTGGCGAGGCTTCCTTCGTGAGTCAGCGATCATCTGCGATCCGGGCTCGCACGGTGCCATCGATGCCACATTCTTCGACCGGGAAACGGCATCGAGACACTACCAACACCGCTCGGATCGCCACATACGTACGCTCAAAACGACGGCACTCGTCGATGCGGACTCGTGTGCCATTCTCGATCTTCACTGCTCGGCACACTGGCCGCACGACACACAAACTGGCCGTCGAG
>NZ_SGXU01000524.1:0-338 GCF_005435015.1 Halorubrum sp. SP9 | reverse complement strand
GGTGCGCGTCGCGAGCGCGGCCAGGGCGCGCTTGACGGCGGTAGTCGAGACCACGGGCCGACTGGCGCGGCATCGGGGATAAACCGTCGCGGACGCCTCCTCGACCCTGCGGATCGCGGCGCGGTCCGAACCCCGCCTCAGATCCCCAGCGAGTACAGCCGCTTGCGCGCGTCGGTGAAGGAGAACCGGGAGTCGACGACGCCCTCCTCTTCGAGCCGCGACAGCGCGTAGCGGACGGTCCGGGGCGGAAGCAGCGTCTCCTCGGCCAGCTCGCTCTGGGTCAGCGTGTCGTTGTAGTCTAACCCCTTCGCGACGAGCTTCGCGCTCGGCGGCAGGTC
>NZ_SGXU01000052.1:0-11351 GCF_005435015.1 Halorubrum sp. SP9 | reverse complement strand
CGACCCGCCCGTTTATCAGGGTGGAACCGGGAGCGTTAGGGGATGAGTTCGGGGGGCAGTTCCGACGCGAGCGGGTCGAACGGTCGCGGGGGCGGCGACGGCGAGCGCGAGAGCGGGAGCGCGGAGCGCGAGGCCGGGAGCGACGGCGTCGCCTTCGACCTCGACTCCTACCACGTCGACGCGATCACGGGCGGCACGGACGCGGTCGTCACCGTCGAGGTGGACCTCTCGCGGGGCGACCGCTCCGTGAGCGTCTCGGCGTCGGACGCGGACATCACCCGCGCGAGCGTCGTCGGGATGGTCGACGGGCTCGACCGCCTGCTCGCGGCGGAGGCGGACGCCGCGGACGCCGAACCCGGCGCCGTGGCCGACGACTGAGCGCCCGCGTCTGACGAGGTTTTTAACTGACGGCGCTCGATCCCCGGGTGTGAGCGTCGTCGTCGCGATCAAGCCGTCGGCGCGGAAGCGGAACGCGAAGGTGGGGCGGCTCGTCTTCGAGGACGGGACCCGGCACGCCTTCGAGAGCCGCGCGGCCGCCGAGCGGTGGGCGGACGACCTCTCGGCCGGTGACGGCCACGTCTGGGTCGCGAGCGCGCACCCGCGCGACGGCGACGACGCGGACTGTTACCTCGTCTCGCGCGCGACGAACGCGAAGCTGGAGGCCGCCTACGACAAGCGCCGGCGGCGGCTCAGGGGCGACGCCGGCGCCGAACAAGAGTCGCTCGGCGGCGAGCCGTAGCGGACCGGGAGCGGCGCGACCGAAATCGGGAGCCGCGGTCGTCGGCAGCGGCTCCCCCTACGAGGAGTCCTCGTCGGGCACTGGATCGGGCGCCGAGTCCGACCCCGCGTTCGACTCGGCGCCCGGACCGGACCCGCGCGCGTCCATCATGTCGGCGGCGCGGGTCGCCCACCCGGAGTAGTGGAACCCGGCTGCGACGACGAGCGCCATCCAGACGTAGGCGGCGGACACCCCGACGTACGCGCCCGCGGGACCGAGTCCCGCGGTGCGACCGAGCAGCCAAGAGAGCCCCAAGAACAGTCCGAACATCCCCGAGACGCGCGCGACGAGCGGAACCCGGGTCTCGCTCGCGCCCTGGAGCGATCCGGACAGCGCGGAGAAGCAGGCGAGCGCGGCCCCGGCGACCCCGTACACCCGCGCGAAGTCGACGGCGTAGCCGATCGTGGCCGCGTCGTCGGTGAATATCGGAACGAGCCGGGACGCTCCGACGACCAGTCCCGCCCCGATCGCGCCGACCGTCAGCACGCCGAGGCCCGCGACCGCCCACCCGTTGAACCGCGCGGCCTCCGGGTCGCCCTCGCCGAGCGCCTGGCCGACCAACACCGACGCCGCGACGTTGTAGCCCCGCGAGAGCGGCCCGGTCACCTGCTGGTAGACGCGGCGGCCGATCTGGAAGCCGGCGTTGACGGCCTCCCCGAAGCCCAACAGGAGGGCGTTGAACGGGAACTCCGCGATCTCGGAGCCGAACCCTTCCAACACGCGGGGCGCGCTCACGACGAGGAGCTGCTTCGCGACGGTGAGGTCGCGCGGCCACGCGAACTCCGCGTCGGTCCACGACCCCCAGATCGCGGCACAGAGCAGCCCGGCCGTGAGCACGTTGGCGCCCGCGGTCGCGAGGCCGACGCCGAGGACCTCCAGTCGCGGGAGGCCGAACAGGCCCAGCCCGAGGACGACCGAGCCGACGATGTTGACAGAGTTGGCGGCGATGTTGACGTACATCGGCGTCCGGGTGTCGCCGGTCCCCTGGAGCGCGCGGGCGCCGACCAAGGCGACGTGGCGGGCCGGGGCGGTCGCGAACACGATCGCGAGGTACGTCGATCCGAGGTCGACGACCGCGGGCGAGGTCCGCTCGCCGACGAGCCGGCCGAACACGCCGATCGCGAACTCGCCGTAGAGAAAGCCGAAGAGGACGAACGGGACCCCGGCGAGCGCGCCGAGCAGGATCGCCTGCGTCACCGCCTCGTCGCGGTTCTCCGCGGCGTCCGCGCCGGTGTCCTGCGAGGAGAGCGCGATGGCGCCGCCGCCGAGGCCGAGCCCGATCCGCAGCGGAAACCGGGCGTAGAGGTCCGCGAGGCCGATGGCGACGACCGCGGCCGGCGAGAACAGCGCGGTGACGAGGATGTCCGTCGTCCGCATCGCGGTGCGGAACGTCTGCTCGGCCATGACTGGCCACGCGAGCGAGAACACGCGCTTCCAGACGCGCCGCAGCCGCGGGAAGTCCATGCGTCACACCCGACGGTCGCCCGCGGTTTCTACGTATCGAAGCCGGCCGAGTCGGCCGGTGCGTGCGGGAGCGTCACCGCGAACCGCGCGCCGCCGAGATCCGACTCGCCGGCCTCGAGGGAGCCGCCGTACGCGTCGGCGAGCGTCGCGACCAGTCCCAGGCCGCTGACCCCTCCGTCCCGCGATCCGGCGCCGTCCCGCGATCCGGCGCCGTCCCGCGATCCGGCACGCCCCTCGTCGCGCCCGTCGTCGTCGGGGAACGATCCGTTTCGAATCTCGGGCGGGAGTCCCGGGCCGTCGTCCTCGACGACCAGCGCGACCTCGTCGTCGCCCACCTCCTCGGTCGTGTCACCCTCGCCGACGCGGACCGCGACGCGGACGGTGACGTCCGGGCCGGCGTGTTCGATCGCGTTCTCGACGAGGTTGTGGACGATCGACCGCACGCCGTCGTTGGCCGCGACGGACGCCGACTCCGGGAGATCGGTCTCGACGGTCACCGAGTCGCCGTCGTCGACGCTCGACAGCACGTTCCGGGTCGTCGCCGCCAGGTCGACGCGGCTGGAGCCCGCGTCGCCGAGGATCGCGTCCGCGACCGCGCTCGTCGCCTCGATGCGTTCGAGTCCCTCGCCGGCCTTCGCGGCCACGGTCGCCGCGTGGTCGGACCCGTCCGTCTCATCGACGAGCAGGTCGGCGTAGCCGCGAATCGTCGAGAGGTCGTTGCGGAGGTCGTGGCGCAGGAGGTGGTTCACGAACGAGACGGCCCGGACCGCGTCCCGCGCGCGGCGGGCGTCGGCGGCCTGGCGGACCGCGTAGTACCCCGCGACCGCGCCGCCGAGGCTCCCGGCGCCGGCGGCGACGAGCATCGGGAACGCCGGTTCGACCAGCGGGCGCCCCTCGAAGACGCGGACCGCGAGCGTCGCGGCGAACGCGGCGAGCGCGAGGACGGCCCCGGAGGCGGTCCACCGCGCCACGCGCCACTCCTCGGCGGGAGAGAGTCCACGACGAGCGATTCGGCGGCCGGCGGCGAGGACGGCGACCGCGATGCCGCCGTCGAGCGCGAACGCCAGCAGCGGCCCCCCCACGTTCCCGACGGCCTCGACCTCGGTGCCGTGGTGGACCGCCGCGGCGACGAGGAGGCCGGCCCCGATCAGGGAGGCGACGTGGTGGCCGCGAAGCGTCGGCATTACGAAACCAACCGACGATGCGAGTAAAGTCGTTGCGGTCGATCGAGAGACCGACTACCGCCCGGACGTGAATCGACTGCGCGAGGTGAAGCGACGAGAACGAGGACGCGAGGAGCGCGAAGAGCGGGAGGAGTGAGACGGGGCCACGGGAGGGAGAACCGTCCGAACGTTGAAATCCGCGAGCGACCCACGGGGGCCCATGGACGTCTTCGTGTACGGCACGCTGACCGAGCCGGACGCCGTCACCGAGGTGGTCGACTCGTTCGTCTTCGTCGGCTCTGCGACGCTCGACGGCCTCCGGCTCGTGGAGGGGCGGTACCCGACGCTCGCGCCGGGCGGCGAGACCGCGGGGCGGCTCCTCCGAACGGAAGAGATCGACGCGCTCGACGCCTACGAGGACGTCGACGGCGGGCTGTACGTCCGCGAGGCCGTCCCGCTCGACGCGCCGGGCGAGCACCCGGAGACCGCCGCGGTGTACGTCGGCGACCCCGACAGACTCGACGCGGACGCGACGTGGCCGGGGCCCGGACCGTTCGCCGCTCGGGTGCGATCGGTCCTCGACGAGCGCGACGTGCGGGTGCGGCTGACCCCCCGAGATCCCGTCTGACGGGCGGATGACGGGCGCGCAGTCGTGCGGTTTCACTTTCGCTCTGGTAGCCCCACCTTTTTGTATTCGCGTCGCTTGGTTTCACTCGCACGTCACACGCGTGCATTCCCCCCTTCACCAACGCCGAGCCGCTCGCTCGTCGATCGGACGAGCGCGGCGAACGCGACGCGGCGGACGCGGGCCGGCGACCGTGGTCGACCGGTCCGTCGGCCCCGACCGGAACCGATTAGCGGCCGGCGCGGCGACGGCGTGGCATGCTCACTCTCTCCGACATCCGCGAGGCGCGCGAGCGGGTCTCGGGCGTCGCCCGGCACACGCCCCTGGAGCGGTCGCGCTCCTTCTCCGAGATGAGCGGCGCCGACCTCCACCTCAAACTGGAGAACTTCCAGCGGACCGGCGCGTTCAAGATCCGCGGTGCGATGAATCGGATCCGGACGCTCTCGGAGGCGGAGCGCGAGGCCGGCGTCGTCACCGCGAGCGCCGGCAACCACGCGCAGGGCGTGGCGCTGGCGGCCAGTCGCGCCGGGGTCGACGCCACCGTCGTGATGCCGAAGTTCGCGCCGGTCTCGAAGGTGAAGGCCACCCGCGGGTACGGCGCGAGCGTCCGCCTGGAGGGCGTCGACTACGACGAGGCGCAGGCGTACGCGCACCGGCTGGAGCGCGAGGAGGACCGCACCTACGTCCACGCGTTCGACGACCCCGTCGTGATGGCCGGGCAGGGGACGCTCGGCTTAGAGATCGTCGACGACTGCCCCGAGCTCGACACTGTCGTCGTCCCGATCGGCGGCGGCGGGCTGATCTCGGGGGTCGCGGTCGCGATCAAGGAACAGCTGCCCGACGTGCGCGTCGTCGGCGTTCAGGCGGCGGGCGCCGCCTCGGCCGCGAAGTCGCTGGAAGCGGGCGAGGTCACGGAGATCGACAGCGTCGACACGATCGCCGACGGGATCGCGACGCGGTCGGTCGGCGATCGGACCCTAGAGGTCATGACGGAGTACGTCGACGAGGTCGTCACCGTCGACGACCGCGAGATCGCCCTGGCCCTCACGCTGCTCTTGGAGCGCGCGAAGACGCTCGTCGAGGGCGCCGGCGCGGTCGCGCTCGCCGCCGTCCTCTCGGAGGCGTTCGAGTACGACGACGGCGAGACGGTCGTCGCCGCGCTCTGCGGCGGCAACATCGACCTCAACCGCCTCGGCACCGTGATACGCCGGGGACTGGTCCAGATGGGCCGCTACCTCAAGATCACGATCGACCTGAAGGACCGCCCCGGCGAACTGGAGCGCGTCTCCAGCATCGTCGCGCGCACCGGCGCGAACGTGTACGCGGTCCACCACGACCGCACCTCCCGCGACGTGGCCGTCAACGCCGCCGAACTCGAACTCGAACTGGAGACCGACGACGCCGAACACGCCGCCGACATCGTCGACGCGCTCGAAGCCGAGGGGTACGACGTCGAGGTGCTGTCGTGAAACGGGTAGCGACCATTTATAAATAGAACCGCGGTGGCGCGCGCCTGCGAGCGGCCGCCCCCGGCGGCCGCGAGGAGCACGCGCGAGGGAGTCGGCCGCCCGGAGCAACGCGGAGGGCGGCCGACGAGGCTGGGGAGGCGTGAGGCTGCGGTGCCGTGCGGGGTGGGACTCAAAGGGGCAGCCGGGAGGCGGGCGCAGGCGATGCAAGCACCGCAGGAGCGAGTGAAACGAGCGACGAGGAGCGTGGTTCGAGAGAGCGAAGCTCTCTCGTCATCACGAAAGGCGCTCCGCGCCTTTCGAACGACAGCGAGCGTGCGCCCGCCTCCCGGCTGGGGCCTTGAAGTCGTTCACCGTCGATCTACGGTCAGCGATTTATAAACGAGCGGCTGGGGCTTTGGAGACGCTCACCGTCGATATACGGTCAGCGATTTATAGCGGAGCGGCCGGGGCTTTGAACTCGTTCACCGCCGGTGGAACATCAATTTCCGGATGCGTTCGCGGAGCCGTTCGTTTGTGCCGGGGCCGAAACGCTTCCGCTCACGCTCGTCGAGCCGCCGAGGAGGGAGTGGTCCGAGTCGCCGCTGAACGTCGTGACCGTCTCGCCGTCCTGTTTCACGATCAGGGTCCAGGGGTCGTCGCCCGCGGGGATCCGCATCGTCCCGTTGTAGCGGACGACGCCCGAACACGGCCGGGAGGCGTTCCCGGCCTCCTCGATCGGAACGTCGAGGACGTAGGCGGACTCGTTCAGTCGCTCGAAGGTCGGCCCGCCGACGGCGTACGAGGGGCCCGGCAGCGAGACGTTTCGAGCGTACGTTATCTCCGTGTTTCTTGGGCCGGCGGCCACCGAGGTCGAACCGTTGGCCGCGAACTCGTCGGGACAGCGGACCCCGTCGGTGTCGAAGTGGAGCAGCGCCGGCGGATCGCTCGGTCCGCCGAAGAGGCCGCCGGGCCCTCCCGACACGGGACCGGCGAGGGCGACGGCGCTACCGGTCACGAACAACGCGAGCGCAACGGCGACGACGGCCAGACCACGTCTGCTCATCACGTTTCGGACGACGGGAGGGTCACGGATAGTACCGCGTATAACGCAAAGAGGGGTTTGAGTCACCGAGCGTATCAGGGGTGCGGACGGGAGCCGTCGGGACGGTGAACCGGACGCACCCGAAACGACGAACCGCCTCTCAGTCGTCCGCGGCCGCGGCGTCGACCTCGGCCTCGTACAGCTCGCCGGCGCGCTCGCGCTCGGAGAGGTACTCGCCGGCGTCGAGCGCGGCCTTCACGCCCATCCCGCTCGCGGTGGCCGCCTGCTGGTAGTGGAAGTCGACCACGTCGCCCGCGCCGAACAGGCCCGCGACGCCGGTCCGGGTCTGCCCGCCGCCGCGGCCGCCCTCGGTGATCAGGTACCCGTCCTCGTCGGTCTCGATGCCGGTCCCCTCCAAGAAGTCGGTGTTCGGCGTGTGGCCGATGGCGTAGAAGACGGCGCCCACGTCGAACGCGTACTCGTCGACCTCGTCGGCGGTCGCGGGGTCGTCGAGCTTCTCCTTCGGGTGGCCGTCGGGGTGTTCGACGAGGGTCACGCGGTCGATGCCGTCCTCGGGGGTGCCGTGGATCTCGGTGAGCTCGGTGTTGAGGAGCAGCTCGATCTCCCCGTCGTCGACGGCGTCCATCGTGCGCTCGATCCACACGTCCTCGGCGCGGAACTCCTCGCGGCGGTGGGCGACGTAGACGGTGTCCGCGAACTTCGTCAGGAAGTTCGCCTCCTCCATCGCGGCGTCGCCGCCGCCGACGACGAGCATGTCCTCGTCGCGGAAGAACGCGCCGTCGCAGGTCGCACAGGTCGAGAGGCCGTACCCCATCAGCTCGTCCTCGCCGGGGACGCCCAGCGTGCGGGCGCTGGCGCCCGAGGCGGCGATGACGGCGTCGGCGGTGTAGACGTCGCCGTCGGAGAGCGCGACGCGGAAGTGGCCCGCGGGCTCCTTCGCCACGTCCTCGATGACGCCGTTGCGGGCCTCGGCGCCGAACTTCTCGGCCTGTTCCTTCATGTCGTTGATCAGGCCCGGACCGGAGATCCCCTCGGGGAAGCCGGGGTAGTTCTCCACGTCGGTCGTCAGGGTGAGCTGGCCGCCGGGCTCGTCCCCCTCGATGAGCAGCGGGTCGTTGTTCGACCGCGCGGCGTAGATCGCCGCGGAGAGACCAGAAATACCGGTGCCGGCGATGATCAGTCGACGGTGTTCGACGATGTCGTCGGTCATGTGAGTGAGTTCGCCGGCGCGCCGTATGTACGTTGCGACCGGTGGCGTCGCGCTCGCACGAGCGACGGCGCTCCCGCACGAGCGACCGCGCTCGCGACCACGACGACCACAGGACGAATCCGCTACCGCACCGCGACGAACACGCTCCGCTCGTCTCCGGGGCCGTACCCCTCCGCGACGTCGACGTCGTCGAACCCCGCCGCGGCGAGCGCGTCGGCGATCCGCTCGTCCGCGAACGGCGTCATCCGGCGGCGGTCGACGAACGGGTCGCCGTCGGGCGTGAACGTCACCGCCCGCCAGTCGAGCCGGCCGTCGTCGGTCGCGACGTGGTGCGCGACGCGAACGTACCGGATTTCGCCCTCGGCGTCGCGGCCGACGTCGAGCCCCGGCCGGTTCCCCTCGGCCGGCAGCGGGGAGTTGTCGAAGACGAGGACGCCGCCCGGCCGGAGGCGGTCGCGGAGCGCGGCGAGGGCGGGGTCGAGGTCGCCCGGCGCCAGGTGGTTCACGACGCCGCGGACCGCGACGGCGACGTCGAACGGCGCCGCGTCGTCCATATCGAGGTCCGGGAGGCCGGTTCGCCGAAACTCGACGGAAGCGTCCCCACACTTCTCGCGCGCGACGTCGAGCATCCCCTCGTGGACGTCGACCGCGGTCACGTCGATTCCGCGGGCCGCGAACCGGCGGGTGTGCTCGCCGGTCCCGCAGCCGACCTCCAGCAGCCGCTCGGGGTCGGTTCCGCGGGCGTCGAGGGCGTCGCGGACGAAGTCGCCGTCGCGGTCGTAGTTCCACTCCGACTGGATCGCGTCGTACAGCCGCGGGCGCTCGTCGTAGAGGCCGTCAGACGCGGTATCGGGACCCGTGTCGGGCATGGTGTCGGGATCGGCGGCCGGCGACGAGTGTCTTACGCCGCCGTGCGACAGATTCGCACGCCCCGGACTCAGTCCGTCGGGAACTCCGGCGGGAACCCGGTCGGCTGGGCGGGCGCGTCGTCGAGCGCCTCGAAGAACCGCCCGGCGACGAACGCCTCGACGACGTCCGACAGCGACTCCGACTCGGGGACCTCAGAGAGGATGCCGAGCGGGACCTGCGCGCCGGCCATCACGGCGTGGCCGCCGGCCGATCCCACCGGGTCGAGCGCGTCGCGGAGCAGTTCGCCGGCGTCGAGGTCGGCGCCGCGGGCGCGGGCGGAGCCGTAGATCACCCCGTCCATGTAGCCGTAGACGAACGTCGCCGTCACGCCCTCCAGGTCGAGCAGCCGGTCGGCCGCCTGCGCGAGCGCGTCGCGGTCGACGATCTCGCCGACGCAGGAGGCGGCCACCGACCCCCGGACGTCGCGGTTCTCGATGGCGGCCGCGAGGACGCGCAGCGTCTCGGGGCTCACGCTCGGGCTCTCGACGCGTTCGAGCGTCGACTCGTCGGCGTGCGCGAGCAGCGCGGCCGCCGCCTCGAAGTCGTCGGTCGCGGTCGCGCGCGTGAAGTCCTTCGTGTCGATCCGGATCCCGTACAGGAGCGCCGTCGCGAGGTCCCGTTCGGGTTCGATCCCGTACCGCGAGAGGTACTCCGCGATCAGCGTGCTCGTCGCGCCGATCCCGGGGCGGATGTCGACGAACGACCCCGCGACGGGCCCCCGCGGCGGGTGGTGGTCGACGACGACCTCGACCGGGTGGCCCTCGGGGAGGCTGTCGTTGATGCCGGCACGGGAGTGGTCGACCAAGGCGATCCCGTCGTACGCGTCGAGGTCGACCCCGTCGAACGACCGGAGGTCGATGTCGAGGAGGTTCACCATCGCGCGGTTCTCCTGGTGAGCGATCTCGCCGCCGTAGCAGGCGTCCGCGTCGACGCCGATCGATTCCGCGACCCGCGCCAGTCCGATCGCGCTGGCGATGGCGTCCGGGTCGGGATTGTCGTGCGCGACGACCAGCAGCGGCCCCGAGAGCCGTCGGAGCGCCGCGAGCAGCCGGGCCGGCCTCTCGTCCTCGCCGTCGTCGGTGCGAGCGAACTCCGCGTCGGTATCGGCCCCGCGGCCGCGGTCGAGCCCGACCGCCTCGAAGACGCGGCCGGCGACCGCCGCGACCGGGTCGACCACGCGGTCGGCGACCGCCGCGACCGCCGCCCGCTGCTCGTCCGTCGGTGCCGTTCCGAGGTGCGCGACGATCATCGCGTCCGGGTACCGCTCCCGGGCCGCGCGCGCGGCGGCGACGTTACGGTCGGGGTCGTCGCTCGCGATCAGCACGACCGCCGCCGCGTCCGGGTACGTCCCGGGATCGGTCGGGTCGGCCTCGACGGTGGCGACGTTGCGGTCGCGCAGCGTCGACGCCCAGCCGGTGTCGTCGGTGATCGCCACTAGGTCGTCCCTCCCGCCGCGCTCCTCGCGGGTGCGCTCGACGAGCGCGTTCCCGACCGCGCTACAGCCGAGCAGCAGGCGCCGGGTCATACGGACGCGACGGGGTCGCGAGGCAAAACGCTGCCGTCGACCGCGCGGTCGCTCCGGGCCGCGGCCGTCACGCTCCGTCCTCCGACCCCTCCGCGGGGTCGCCCCCGTCGCGGAGCGCCCCGTTCACCGCGGCGGCGACGTCGACCGCGGCGCGGTTCTCGGCGACGTCGTGGACCCGGACGATGTCGGCGCCGCGGTCGGCGGCGAGCGCGGTGCCCGCGACCGTCGCGTGCTCGCGGTCGTCGGCGTCGCGCCCGACCGCGCCGTACAGCGACTTGTGCGAGTGGCCGACGAGGACCGGACACCCGAGCGCCGCGAACTCCCCGCAGCGCGCGAGCAGTTCGAAGTCCTCCGCCGGCGACTTCCCGAAGCCGAGCCCGGGGTCGACGATGACGCGGTCGCGGTCGATGCCGGCCGTGTCCGCCAGCGCGAGGCGCTCGCGAAGCGCGTCGACCGCCTCGGCGACCACGTCGTCGTACTCGGGGTCGGCGTCCGGGTCGACCGGCGCGTCGAGGCTGTGCATCACGATCACCGGGCAGTCCGCCTCGGCGACGACCGACCGCATCTCGGGGTCCTCTAACCCGGTCACGTCGTTGATGACGTCGGCGCCCGCGTCGAGCGCCGCCTCGGCGACCGCGGGCTTGCGCGTGTCGACCGACACCAGCACCTCGCCCGACCCCACCGCCGGCACCGACTGGATCGCCTCGATCGTCGGCACGACGCGCTCGATCTCCGCCTCGACCGGGACCGGCTCCGCGCCCGGCCGGGTCGACTCCCCGCCGACGTCGACGACGTCGACCCCCGCGTCCACCATCCGCTCGACGCCGGCCACCGCGTCGTCGAGGTCGGCGTGGCGCCCGCCGTCGTGGAAGGAGTCCGGCGTGACGTTGAGCACGCCCATCACGGCGGTGCGGTCGGTCCACGGGAAGTCTCGGCCGCTGTCGTCGCTCGTGTCGTCGCCGTCCCCGCTCTCGCCGTCGCCCCCGGACTCCGGACCGGTCGCCGGGGCTTCGGTCCCGACCGCCGCGGCGAGGTCGGCCGCCACGCCGCCGAGCCCGCCGCCGTCAGCCGCGTCGAGGCGGTCGACGAGCGCGCGGAGCTCTGCGACCGTCCCGGCGACGGTGACCGGGACCCGCTCGCCGCCGGCGCCGCGGTCCTCGCCCGCA
>NZ_SGXU01000523.1:0-340 GCF_005435015.1 Halorubrum sp. SP9 | reverse complement strand
CACAAACTCACGCTCGATTAGCCGTCGGGAAGGTCTTCAAGGAGAACGCCCTTGATGCCGTAGCCGTTCTCCTCCGCAGCATCCACGATGTCTTGGATGTCGTCAGGGGGATCGTGATCGAAGGTTGCCCCGTCAGCAAGCGATGCTACTTCCTCGGGATCCGCGCCGCCATGAAAGTAGTGAAGTCCCATTGTTAGGAAGTCTTCTGCTCGATCTTCTCGGATTCGGTGAGTAGTTCGTCGTCGGAGGCAGCGAAGTTGGGGTCCGTCCCGTCGGTGTCTGCTGTCTCGATGTCATCGCCCTCGGCTTCAAGTTCGAGGACGATGTTGTCCGCGTCTAC
>NZ_SGXU01000522.1:0-341 GCF_005435015.1 Halorubrum sp. SP9 | reverse complement strand
CACCGCTGTACCCTGATGCTATTACTTCAACGTCTTCTTGTGCGCCACCTTGGGTCGTGTGTGCGATTTGTTCGACTCGCTGGCCGTCACAGTACACTTCTCCGATGTAGATGTGTTTTCGGCTCATAGGATGTGCTCTGCTGGTCGTCTGACCGACCAGCGAGCAAAAGAACGGAGGGAGACACGTTACGGGGTCTTGAGCGTGATTGTAACACTCCCCGAGGAGTGCGACAGGAAGTTCTGAACCACGTACACGTCGGTGTTGATTGCCCGTAGCACGTCATTGTACGACACAGCCACAGTCCCGCGAAGGCTTATCTCAAGCAGGTTGCCGAATCGGG
>NZ_SGXU01000521.1:0-341 GCF_005435015.1 Halorubrum sp. SP9 | reverse complement strand
CGGTCATCGAGGAGCACCCCGGCGCGATCCTCGAAGAGGTCGAGCCGTACGGGTACGAGCAGGACGTCACCGCCTACACCGACACGATGACGACCTGGTCGCTCGCCGGCCAGTGGGCGTTCAGCCCCGACATCCCGGCCCGCGCGACCGAGGAGATCTGCCGGCTCGCCATCGAGCACGAGGAGACGCTCCGCGAGTCCGACCCGACGACGCTGGAGTACTCGCCCGAAGCGATGACCCAGACCGTGATCCCGGAGATCGACATCCACGCCGGCGTGGCGAACTTCTTCGAGGACAACGACGTCTGGGAGGACTCTTGGAGCCGCGGCGACGAGTAGCCC
>NZ_SGXU01000520.1:0-343 GCF_005435015.1 Halorubrum sp. SP9 | reverse complement strand
TCTATGAGGTGGGCGAGTTGGATGCGAAGCGCACGGTCTATCGCCGCGGACGCAGTCTGTAATCCCTCCGCTCGCCGTACTGTTTCAACGAGACGGGCGGAGTAATCGGTGGGGTCAGAGAGTTGTCCACGAGCGTAGCGTTTCGCTTGGAGATCCGTGTCTGTGACGAGACGGATGTCATCGGGCCACCACGGTTCAGAGACGTTGTCACTCATTACGTCTCTGTATGCGTGTCCGATATAAATGAGATGCGAAAAGAGGGTTAGACTTCAGACAGACTCTAACTCGTCCAGTTCGGGGATTTCCTTGTCGCTGGCAAACTCCTCGACCGACTGCCCCGTCT
>NZ_SGXU01000519.1:0-344 GCF_005435015.1 Halorubrum sp. SP9 | reverse complement strand
GGTTTTTCGCACTCAACACATGTGAGATCGGGATCTGGCTGATCAACCTCAAACGGTGAAATCGCTTTTTCGCCGTCAAGGAGGGCTACGAAGCTCATATACCAGAATCCATGAAGCCCGGAGAAATAAGTTGATCATGAGTATAGTGGAAGTGAAACGAGGGAGTAAAGCGTTATTCAATACGATTTAGAGAAGTGGCTTCTTGGGTGAATAATTACAGAGAACGGCTCCGATCTATTTCCGAATAGCTAGAGTTTTTCATCCTCGTTGTTTATTCAGATATCATGAAGTCAGGAGTGATCGGCATTGTTGAAGGCGAGCCGCGGCAGGTAGAATCTTATCAT
>NZ_SGXU01000518.1:0-345 GCF_005435015.1 Halorubrum sp. SP9 | reverse complement strand
GTTGCGGCCGGATGTCGTTATTCGGGACTTGAAACTCGGCCGGAATCACCCTGAGGAGATGTTCGAAGGTGCGGGGAGTCTCACGGTTACTGGCGAGACAATTGTGACTGTCGAGAACGTGGGGACCGGGCCTGAGAAGCTTACCAAACTCCACTTTGATGGTGATGTTCCCCGGCCAACGCCAGATAACCTTTCTGAGAGTGGAATCGCGGCAGTTGATCAACCGATCACGTATATGGAGCCGGTCATCGACACAGGGGAGACACGCACGATTTACTCTATGACGCTGCCGTTTGGAGCAAGCAGTGATGTTGTCAGCTGTACTCCAGACGGGACAAGCGGACA
>NZ_SGXU01000517.1:0-345 GCF_005435015.1 Halorubrum sp. SP9 | reverse complement strand
ACGTACATACACGGTTGGAGGAGATTCGAGATGAGTCTGAGAAGTCTGACAGTGAACAGGCTCTGGATACTATCTTGGATCTAATCAAGGAACGCCCAGAATGGGTGCTTTGACGAGCGGTAGCTGTATTCCATTATTCCTCTCTTCGATAGTCTCGAGACTCACTCACCATCGATTTGGTATCGTAGTCAACCAAATATCAGATCCAATATGACTGTTTGAGCGCAATCAGCAGAAAGGAACGCCCGAAACCGTATTCAGAAATTAGTATATTAGTGTATATATCCATGATCGGCTTTTGATATAATATTCCAACCGTCGTACACCGATTTTTAAGTTGATGTG
>NZ_SGXU01000516.1:0-346 GCF_005435015.1 Halorubrum sp. SP9 | reverse complement strand
CGCGTCTCGAGCGTGTCGGCAAATCTTTCTGTCTCACGTTTGGCTTCACGGGCGCGCTTCCGCTCTGCCTCCACGTCCTCGATGCGACCCTTGAGCGCGGTCCGCATCGCGTCGAACGACTCGTATAGCCGGCCGATCTCGTCGTCTGTCTTCGGTTCCAGATCGACATCGAGATCGCCGTTTTCTAGTGCTTCAGCCCGTCGGCCGAGTTCGTCGAGTTCGCGGATCGTCGGCCGTGCGAGGCCCATTCCGACGGCCCCGAGGCCGACGATGGCGACGCCGATAATCAAGAGGATATTTCGCGTCACGGCGGCGTGTGCGGCCGGGTCGACTACCCCGGCCGTCT
>NZ_SGXU01000515.1:0-347 GCF_005435015.1 Halorubrum sp. SP9 | reverse complement strand
CAACGCGCTCGACGTCGACCGGGTGACCGTCGCGGACGTGATGACCGCGCCCGAGGAGATCGTCTCGCTGACGACGGGGGCGTCCGTGGACGAGAACCTCGACCGGATCCGAGACACGCCGCACACCCGCTTCCCGCTCGTCGGCGACGATCTGACCGACTTCGAGGGGATCGTGTACGCCCCCTCGATCGTGAGCCGCTACGACGAGCTGCGCGACGGCGACCTGACGTTCGCCGAGGTCGCCGCCCCGCCGATGACGGTCGCGGCGGACGCGAGCGTCAGCGACGCCTTCGACCGGTTCCAGGCGGAGTCCCAGGAGCTCGCCTTAGTCATCGAGGACGGCGAGG
>NZ_SGXU01000514.1:0-347 GCF_005435015.1 Halorubrum sp. SP9 | reverse complement strand
TGCGTTTGATCGGTAGCTCGACTCCGTCCGCGGTGACGCCGTCGCTGCTCATTCGGCGGCCACCCCGCTGGCTTGGCGTGGGATATGGGTCATCTGTAGTGTTGGTGTACTGGCGAGGCGGGCCCTTGTAGGTTCGGATGTTCGGACCCGCCCGGCATCTACATGTCCGATTCGGTATGTAACGTCGGTCCGGCGCGTCTGACGCTGACTACGGTACGTCGCCAAGGAACGGACTCCGTACACATAAGCATGGGTAGACCGGAGTGAAACTGGTCTCCGCACGACCAAACCGAGCGACAGAAGCGGCCTCCCACCGGAACAAAAGGGGGGTTGCTCGTCGGTGATTC
>NZ_SGXU01000051.1:0-11620 GCF_005435015.1 Halorubrum sp. SP9 | reverse complement strand
TAGAACCACTGTGTGAGCCGCTGTAACCGTGACTCAGCATCTATTCAACACAGCACTAGAAAGGTGTTCTATATGCCTCGGAGATGAGACAGCTCGGGGGAGAAACAAGATCCATGGCTAGTCCCATCCATATCGTCGGCGGCGTTACAGCCGCCCTCGGTGCGAATGAGTTGTACAAACGCTGGAAGTACAGTCCACACGATCGGTACGTACTCAAGACTCACAAGAAGATCGCCAACGCGACGGGGAGCGACGCCTCGGTATTCGTTGATCTTCCGGGGAGGGGTATTGGTGGCACGAGAGGGGTCATTGACGATCTCAGTGATCTCAAGCCCGACCTCATCGTCAGCGATTTTCCAGATAGCCTCATCATAGAAGTCGAGGACGGGGAGGGGCTTCGTGACCGTGACCACGTCGTCAACCAGCTGAACGACTATCGCGCTAACGGCTACTCGCGCGCTATCGTCGTTCCGGATGACGATGACAACATTGCAACTGCTGAAGAGTATGCAGACGCCGCGGAGGGTACAGTCAACGTTGAGACACCGAGTTCACTGGGTGATTCTCTGCCCTAAACACTCAAGATATAGATTTAACCTTAATCTTAACCTTAGACATTCAGGACACCTTCTGCCCGGCCACGAGTCAGATTTACAACATCTCAACACATTCAATGAGCATGACCGACGAGGATTCTGCCGAGCACCTCGCCAACGAGATCGACTCCTCCAAAGTTACCCCTGGAACTATCTCGTTCCTTGCCGGGATCGATATTCCGACCCCCACGCAAGAGCTTGCTAAAGTTCTCGCCAACACACCCACATTGAGCCCTCCTGCTCTCAAACTCCTCGGTGAAAACAACGCATCGATGATGGGAATCACACAGGAATCCCAGCAGCTATTCCGTACACTAGCCGCCTTCCCAGAACTAACTATGTACCCAGAAATCGATGCGGTGGCATCGATGTCTTCCATCGCTAACCAACCAATTATCGACGCCCTCGCAGCCCTCAACGACCTCCCCGTGAACGTCTTCTCTACTGCAGTAACTGCATCCACAATCAGTGCGAGTACGTCACTATCACCATCACCTCCCAGTACTGAACCAGCTATCAAGTCGAACCCTGAGCAGACAGTCGACCCAACACATACCGACGTAGAGTACGACCTCCCACAGTCGGCTTACGTCAACACGACCTTTGCTATTGGTTCGTACGCAGCTCATCAAATCGATGGGCTCAGTGAGGAAGAGCAGAATTTTGCTGCGTACTTTATCGGGGGGTGCATAGCATTTGGCGTTGGGTTCATGTTTCTAGGATTGCCTACTACGATCCCATCAGCAGCATTTGGGAGTGGTGGCGCGCGAGTTTCTGTGGGCGCCTGGCGAGGGAGGAAACGGCGGCTAGAGGAAGACGGTGAAACCGACGATGGCTAATTCGGTTCTGGAGCTTCTATCAAAACTCACACCGTCTCGAAGTGGTCGTACTCGCGCTCAGTCGTGAGGATAGAGGAGTGACGGAGTCGGTTCCGGACATCATACAGCGTGTTTCCCTCCTCAACGCGTAGCATCCGCCACGCGACGCTGTGCCGGAGGGTGTGGGCAGAGACATCTTCGGGGCCCCCTCGCCCCGAGAAGCAGTACGGGCGAACACCAGCGCGGTGAGCCGCCCGTTGGACGACGTCGTTGATCCCCTTCCCAGTCATCCGGCCAGCCTTCTGGCTGGACACCAGCGCCGGCGCGTCGTCACCGCGAGCTTCGAGGTATTCTTTGAGCGTCGCGACGGTCCGCAGCGAGCCGTCTCGGTCGAGCTGGAAGGTGACCGGTGGCGGTTCACTATCGTTGGGGTAGCCCTTCTGGATCGACGTCGGGAGCCGGAGGAGTCCATCCTCGAGGTCAAGCATCGCGTGGTCGACGCGGGAGAGCTCGGCGCGGCGCAGGCCAGTGTCGTAGAGGAGGGTGACGATCGCGTCGTCGCGAAGAGCGTGGCGGCCGTCGTGAGCAGCGGCGCGCATCGCCTCAACCTGCTCGGGCTTCAACCAGTGTTTGTCGTCACCCATCCGTTGACGATGTCTCAGTAGCAGCGGTTTAATAATGTTCGATTCCGTTGGTAGATTCGAACATTTCTGTAGCCGATCTACTTTGAATCCGGTACCGTCTGGTAGTTTTGTCTCGTAGAAGGTGGTCCTCAGGGTGCCAACCCAGGGGTAGCGTGCCGATCTGAGCGGGCAAAATATGGTCTGATAAACTGGTAAATGATATATAATTTTTCAGGACTCCGGCGCGAGCGGTATGGTGAGGTCGTTGACTTACCGGATACTCATCTCACAAGCCGTGCGAGGAGGGTGGCCCCAATGAAGAGGGGGAACGTTATTGTATCTCTTCTAATACCTCTGGCCCCCTCAGTATCCGGAAGAATTGCTCGTACTCCGTCTCACTGACTACTTGGGACAGTGCGCGCTCTGCGTTCCTGTCGTCGATGATCAGCCCCACGGAATCGTGACCCTCAGACACTCGTATTTGAACAAGATTACCAGCGAATTTGGCGTCCGTTTTCGGGAGTTCATCTTCTCGCTTCTGTTCGAGCTTGGCTAATTCTCTGTGTGCTTCGTCAACCATCTCGCTCACGGTAGGGCCGTCACGAATTCGCGCACCGTAATCCGGCTCTGGAAGGGCAACAATCCAGTCCTCGTTACGTATTGGATCAAGCCAATCGTTGACACCGTAGGGACCAGCCCATTCCTTGTCCAACTCCTCGACTACTCCAGTGGAGACGTACAACTGCTTATCATTCGACTGAATGTAGTTGATTAGCTGTCGCCGTTCTGGAGTAGATCGCCCGATTCCACCCAAGACGCTCGAGTCAACGAGGAGTGCATCCGGGAGCGGGTGGAGGGGTGAAGAGTCAACTAATTTCGGCCGATCGCTCATTCCTGCTCAAACACGTACGGAGTGTTTCGAATCTTCCGATCATGTACGTCGTGTTCGAAGGAATCATCGATGAGCCCTGCTTTGACAAATAGGGCAATGATCGGCTCCAGCGCCTGCGTGATGCTGATAGCCTCGATCTCATCAACATTGAGGCGGTCTGCTGCTCCACGACGAGTCACCTCGCCACTGAGATATGCCCGTGTCTGCTCAACCGCCATCAGCAGCTTCGCCTTGCCGTGCCGATCAACGAAGAGTTCGATCTCACTGACCTCGCCGCTTGCACCGTAAGCGGCGATCGTAAGCGGGTCAAACAGTATCCGCGTCTCTCCCTCCCCAACGGGGAGAAATAGTGAATCAGTCCGGAGCTGGCTCTCTTTCCCGCTACTGACATCCTCGACAATGTCTAAGTTTTTGAGCTTTCCAACCCGCATTGAGGTTGTACTTCCGGCAAGATCGAGTCTACGCTCGATACTGCTGTTCGTAGTAGGCTGATTCAGCAGGATGTCAGTATAGACTCTGGCGATGTCGGGATTCACCAGTATCTCTGAGGCTGCGATAAAGGAGCGTGCGGTGCCCTCTTTCGAGCCGTTCTCGTTCGCAGCCGGGGCGTTTGTTACCACCATCGTAATTCATGATACGTGAACCGAGAACTAATATCTTGTGGCAGTTGTGTCGGACTGTATGGAGGCTCCGAAAATTGTTCCTAGATAACTAATTTGTAGATACTGGCATTTGTATTCACGCCTTAAGAGAGTATTTCACTTGAACGAATTAATCTTAATCTTAATCTTAAGACTAGTCTGATAGCTTCTCCCGGACAAACGGCTGCTAGCCGGGTACTAGGGCGGTGTCGGTGTTTCGTGGTTACCACCCAGTGGCCATGTTCCAGAGGAGGGCGACGTCAACGACACCGAGGATAACTCCAGCTAGTAGCCACGCATCAAGCGACGATGTGAGGTCCAAGATCGGGCCAGAAACTGCGAGTTCGAAGGCCGACGCCAAACTCGCCACCTCAAACAAGAGCACCCCGAAGATAGCCCAGAGTACAGTCGCACCAGCGGCGATGAGAAGCTTGCTCTCGCTCATCCTGGACGCCCTAGCGACACCCAGCTACTGTCCATCGTACCAGGGAGGCGCACCGAACGCATCGGCGTAGCAGTCTGGGTGACACGGCCGCTTGCGGTTGTCTGGCCACGCCCGGTCGAGTGGAACCTGCTCGCCGCAGAGCCCACACTCGGCGGTGTGGCCTGCCTGGCGAGCGTCTGGTGAGAGATTCCTTGCCTCGATGTAGAGCTCGTGGAGCGCCCACGGTGTGAGGCGAACGGCGACACGCTCAGCCGGCTCGGGATCGTCATCTGGTGTCGCAGCCGAGAGCGTAAGCACCCAGTCGTCACCGGGTTCACCGTCGGTCGCTGGCCCGAGGGCAATCGTCCCTGCGAGGTCGTCGTCGACGTAGTACCAGTTTGCGTTGCGGTCAACATGGTAGTGACCATCGGGGCGCGGATCCTCGGGATCGACGTCGTCGCCCATCGTGTGTCCTCGTTGGTCAGGCGTTCGCCTTCGGGCCCTGTCCGGACTTAGTCGTGAGCGGGAGGTCCGCGTCGATCTCGTCGTACCACACCACTGGGCGCTTGGCGCTCCCGTTCTCTTCGAGTTCGATGAGTCCGTAGTCAGCCAGCTCGTTCACATTGTCGAGGACCTCTGGTGGGTTCCGATCAACGAGGCGAGCGAGCTCGCGGATGCTCTCCGGCTCGTGTTCGACGATCGCCTCCAAGAGCTCAAGATTGGTCGAGCGGAAGACGCGACCGAACGTTTCGAGATTCTCGATCGAGAGTGTCGGCTCGCTGGGGTCGACGTCTTTGCCGGCGTCGATCGCCTCGAGGCGCTCTTCGAGGTCGCTACGGTCGGCGGACTTGATCTGAACGTGGAGTGTCTGGGTCATGGGTGGGTGGGGGTTGTGGGTCGGAATTAGTCGCGGGTCTGTACGTCGGTCACCGTAGTTGAACGGGCTACCAGTCGTCGCGCTTCTCTTCTGGGAGTGCCGCCCGCCAGGCGCGGAAGATCTCCGCAAGGCCGGGGTAGTCGATCTCGAAGGTCTCACCGCCGAGGTGGAGTTCGTGGACACCGTGGTGGTTGTCGAACCGGATGATCGGATCATCTGCGCCGGCTTCGCCGTAGTGGTAGGCGTACTTGATCCCGTCCTCGAACCGGTCTGAGGTCGGGACCGAAAGCACGCGTACCCGCGCAACGGTGCCGTCGGCGTAGGCTTCAATCTCGTCTTCAAGTCCGGTGACATCATCGCTCATCCACACACGTGTCGACGCAGCCTGTTCCGATAAGTGTTAGGGAGAACCCTAACAAGAGCAAAGGAACAGATAGTATCCATGACGGCAACATCGAGCGTGGCTAATGCGGTACTACTCGTCGTCGGTGTCGTCATCGACGAGACCTAGAAACTGTCCGTTACCTGTCTGAGCTACTGCCCGGCTGATGCCCTTCTCGAACAGATCCCAAGTATAGTTCGGCAATTGGAACGATATGAGTTAATCTTAACCTTAACCATAATATTAATATAAAACTCTTTCTACGATGTCTAGAGATTCTAAGTGGATCTCACGCGAGAAGAGCGCGAAATACTAGAATCAAATAGTCCTCGAACGCAGCGGTTCGATCACCCGTCGTGGTCAATATATTCGGCTTCCCATTCAGTCCGAGCTTCAATCTCTCTGGTGCCCCGGCGGGTAGTGGTGTACTCGTTGGTCCGCCGGTCCCGCTGACTTTTTTCGATGAGTCCCTTCTCAACGAGCGTGTCGAGGTTGGGATAGAGCCGACCATGATGGATTTCCTTTTCGTAGTAGTCCTCGAGCTCGTCTTTGATCGCGAGTCCGTGGGGGTCATCAAGTCCGGCAACTACGTATAGCAGATCGCGCTGAAACCCAGTGAGATCGTACATGTCGCAATTCTCGTATTCGAGTTTTGAAATACTACTGATCTGGTGACTGCGTGTCATAGAATATGTTTCACACCCTCTACGCAGTGCTTTTGAATGCTTCATCTCACGCTTGAGTCGGAGAAGTACCGTATTCCCGTCTCCATAGTCGGGCTATCGTGGGGTAGATGCTACAGCGGAGACCGGATCTCGGTGGAGAGTGTTTTCAGGTCTGCTGTCGCGAGCTTGTCGGTTGCGATAAGGCGAAGTCGGGGGCGACCGATGTCTAGTGGGACTTTTTCAGTCTCGATGAGGCCAGCATCTTCGAGTGCTGATTTGGCCCGTGAGAAGGTTGCTTTCGAAGCGATACCTGTATCCTCTCCCCATTTCGAGATGTCGTAGAGGAGGATCTCGTTGCGGGCTGCGAGGATGAGCATGATCTCGACGATACTGAGGTATTCGTTGCTGTTGGAAATTTCTTCAGCGTGTGCGAGGACTTCGTCGAGGTCGGCTGCGATATCGTCGCCGATCTCTTCTCGGAGCGTCTGTTTCACTACTGAGAGGGCAGGTGTCCGGAGGTGATACTGCTCGGCAGCCTCGAATCTGGAGTCGAACTCACCGTAGACTGATGAGACCAGCTCGGGGTCCGAGCTCGAAATACTGTGGTTGTCCATCACAGGGACTACAGCTTCAGACTCGGTTGTGAAGATGGTATTCTGGACTGGCTCCGTGAGCGTTCGGAGGCTGAGTTGCTCTCGGTGGATGAGTTCGGCGATCTTTGAGGCCGTGAGGAAACTGTAGAGGGCGTCTTTGATTTCATCTGAGTCTGCGAGCAGCCGGATCTTGGGCTGGTCCTCAACCGTTACTGCTTCCTCTGCGAAGGCTGCGATTTGTTCAGAGCGAGGATTGATATACAATGCTGGCTCGTCTCGTTCGGGAATCATCTGAGTGAAAATGTGTTGTTTGGTCATATTGTGTAATTTTATCGATATGTACTTAACAGATGCGATATCTGAGGATTGGACTACTGTGTCGGTTGCGGGATAGAGCTGACTATCCGTTTCGAGTACGCTCATAGGAAGCAGATTGTTGGTCGCAGTAGTGGCCCTCGATTCGGGGTAGTAGAATCCGGGATTCGACTACCGATAGGTCCGATTTCACGCTCAAACCGACCCCTCAGACACCAATTCTACACGGTTTTTAGTAGCGCCATCCAGTTAGGCCTACTATGCGACTCGACGACTATCCCGAACGAGACGGGAAGCGGGTCTGGCTCAGCCAGAGCGACAAGAACGATGAGGTCGCAGCGCTCATCGACGAGGCGAAGTCCCCCGAGCAGGAGGTCGCGTTTCGGCTCGGCGTTCAGGCTGGGCTCCGTCGCGAAGAGATCGCCACCGTCACCAGAACGACTTCACGCACGCCCCTGACGGGTTCCTACGCGTCTGGAACGACTACGCGAAGCGCGGGAAGTACCGCGAGACGCCGATCCCAAAGGAACTCGCCAGCTCGGTTCGGACGCTGTCGTACGAGGGCGCTCCCGACGAACCGGTTGTCGGCGTTGAGCCGAACTCGATCTATCGCTGGGTGAAGCGAGCTGGCGAGCGACGCTACGCAGCGACCGGTGACGAGGGATGGACTTACCTAGACGTTCACGACCTCCGGCGTACTTGGGGCGGTCATCTGCTATGGGACTGCGGTGTTCTTCCTGCCGTCGTGATGAGTTGGGGCGTCTGGGAAGACTGGGAGACGTTCCGGAACCACTACCTCGGAGAAATGAGTCCGGCAGCTGCCGAGCGAGAGCGGAAGAAGATCTCGTATGTTACGGGCGATGCCGGGTCCGACCCGGGTGTAGATCCGGTTTTCGAGCCGACGGTTCAGTCGCGTTCTCTATACTGATCTCTAGGCCTAATCGTAGGCCAATTTGTAGATGGCTCTTGCCCAACCTGGCGAAACAACTATTCGATATGTGACATAGGCTGCTACTAATTGCTGAATATAGAGGGTGTGGTCAGCACGGGAACTGCGTCTCTTCTATCTGAATGCTAAATCAACCGATAGAATTCGCTTGCGTGTTGGGTGCCGGAAGCTCTGTGATTTTAACGTATGTTCCGGTGACCATGCTGGGGATACATGTATCTGTTAGGTAGTGGTGTAAGAATGAGGCATATTTTAATTAGTTTGTACTTCAGATCGCGGAGTTAACCCCAGAAATCCAGCACATTATCGACTGCTCTGTCAACGAAACTTTCCTGATATCGTACGAGGAGTTGCATCGTCAATTCCTCGTCAGCAACAGTGTAGAGCGTCGTTCGGCCATCTCGAACCTCGGAGATAATCTCCTCTTCAACGAGGCGTGACACGTGCCAAGAAACCGTCGCTGGTGCCACGCCGACCTCTTCGGCGATTGCCCCATTTCGGGCCGTCTCCTCTTGTATCAAGAACAACAAGACATGGCGGGTCGTCTCGTATCGGAGGGACGACAGTATCTCTCGCTCTTCACTATCGAGTTCCTCGGCAACGAACAACCGACGTTTACCCTGATGGTCCTCGCTCATGAGCACGTCATAGTTTTCGAGCGTGTCGAGATGGTGTTGTAAAAGCCCGGTCTCCATATCGAGTTCGCGCTTCGCTTGGCTGAAGTGAACACCCGGGTTTGCTTTGACGTATTCGAAGATTTCCTTTCGCGTCTCTAGCTCAAGGATGTCTTCCTCGCCGTCTTGAGGTCGGCGTCTAACCATCTGCGTTTCGTCTCTGTGAGCCGGGTGTGGCGCGTGGGGATGTCATCGTGGCTGCCAGTCGAAGCGCCAGACTACTGTCGATAACAAGAGGAGTGCAATCCCGAGTGCAAACAGGCTCGTGAGCAACTCGAAGTGTGGGATACCTTCCTCGAAGAACTCGTCACCGACCTCTAACATGAGATCGGTTGCGAGTAGCGCTGCGAGCAGCGCAAGGACCAGAATACGACGGACCCGAGTGCGATAGTAGGCGAACGCGGTAATAAGAACCACGATCATCGTCACTAAGAGCGTGAGAGCCCGGATGAACGTTTCCGGTTCAAACAATTCAATCTCCGTCATATAATGAAATTGGGTGTGGGGGCTATCTAATTATTTGCCACGGTGGTCACACGTGACCGTTGGTTCTGACGGTCATATTATTGACCGACATCACAGTTTATTCGTCGTCGCTGTCTTCGTACTCATCTTCGTCGTCCATCTCTTCGTCTTCCCGCTCATCTTCGTCGGCTTCGCTCTCAGTTTCGAGGACCGTACCATCGTCTGCGTGGACGGCAACTTCAGTTTCTGAGCCGTTTGCCGTCACGAGTTCGACTTCGTAGACGGGTGCGCCATCCTCGGTTTCGAGTTCAACTTCGTCAACAGTTCCGTTGGCTTCGGCAGTTGCGATATCAATTGCTTCTTGCTCAGAAAGTGTGACGTTACTCTCCGAGATCGAGTCTTCGTCCATCTCCTCGTCTTCGCTCTCAGTTTCGAGGACCGTGCCATCGTCTGCGTGGACAGCAACTTCGGTCTCTGAGCCGCTTGTCGTCACGAGCTTGATTTCGTAGACAGGTACGCCGTCTTCGTTTTCAAGTTCAACTTCATTAACAGTCCCATTAGCTTCGGCAGTTGCGATATCAATTGCTTCTTGCTCAGAAAGTGTGACGTTACTCTCTGGAATTGAGTCGTCGTCATCAACGTCCGATACGAGTGATGATCCACTCCCTTGCGCGAATGCTACCCCGCTGCCGACAACGGCGAGCAAGGCGATTGCAACAACGGCACCTCCGATTATCTTCCGACTGTTAGATTTCATCAGTTTCGTAGCCTCACTACGACTATACGGGACCACGTGTAAAGTGTCGTTTGGTATATGAGTCTAGCAGTGGTACACGCCTCTAACAACTCATTACATCTGGAGTCTGTAGATAATCGTAATCGCTCTACCAGTCACATGTCATCCGATAATAGACATATTTGTTAATCTGGGACGTACATGAGGCACAGCGCAAGTTGGTCCGACAGCACTATCAATAGATTGAGTCTGTTGAATCTGTGATAAAATCAACTCGTGATAACGGCCTCCAGAGAGATTCCAAAACGTGCCGAGTGTAAGTCAAACACAGGCAATATACGGACTGTACTGAGCGATCACTCTCTCCCGTAGACCAACCTCGGTTCGTACCACATTCGCTCCCTCTATACAGCACGAGCGGAATTAACTCCACAGTCGCTGTCAGTAACCACATGACCGATAGAGTGGATTCACCGGCCCGAATGGAGTAATAAAAGTAAATAACAGTTGTTGTGGAAGGGTAGAAAGCTTATAAAAATAGTGAGAAATATGGTAAAGTTCATATATTAAATTCCCTGATATGCGATATGGGAGTAGATTCATATGAGCATATAGATACGATGCTCAAGAGCGTTCAAGAAGACGTGACGGATCCAGAGCTAAGATTCAAATTACGTACCGCACGTCAATTGTGCGGTATGATGAAAGAACATTATGTAGCGGGGCAAAAAGCGATTGAAAGAGCTAACATAGATGAAAAAACGCTTGAATCGCTCCGTGAATTAGGGTATCTGGACTGAGTGGAACGCTGTAGAAGAATTGCGCTCCGTATTCAGCAACGCTCTTCTGTAGGAGATTGTTGATACTGCTGAGCTGCTGCTGTCGAGTCGGAGAGGACAAGGACACCGCGTTAGTACCTAGGAGAAGTTCTGTAACTACTTCCCGTAAATATTACTGTAAAAAGCACTAGTGGTAGATTATGCCTCCTGAAGGGTATACGACAGTCACAATCAGCGATGAGTTGGCTGAGAAGCCCGGACGGATTATGGCCCGTCACGATCGCTCCAGCTACGCTACAGCGATCGAATATGCGGTTGATACAACCCTTGTTCAAGAGGACGAAATCACTGTACAGGAGTTGGTTCAGTTGCTTGCTCAACGAGCAGAAGAACTAAACTGATTCGCTTTACAGTATAAATTACGGTATCTATCTTCAAAACTTCTGCTAAGTACTACAGCGGTGTCCGACACGAATGGTTCCGCTCGATGTGTTTGGGTCGGAATCGGTCGCAGCGGACCTGTTACAGCAGGTTCGCTGGCGTGACGGCGTTTCCTGTCCTCGCTGCCGTCCTGACCAACCGGCGGCCCTCAGTGGCCGGCCGGGGCCCTCCGTGAGCGTCAGCTATCGCCAGACAGCGACCGCACCGCAGACACGTTCCGACCGCCTGCCGGTTGTGAGAACAGCAGATCCCCGGACGGCGTAATTATTTTGTCGTTAGACGTGGTTTGCCCGGGTAGCAGCGTTTCCATAGGTGAAATCCTATTTTTCAAATGATCTTGTATTGATAGCACAAGTCTAATACTTGTCGAGTCACACGAATATACTGTGTCTACACCGACTCAACAGGCGCCGACAGGGACTTCTGGGATGAACTCGCTCTCAACACTCGAGCAAGTCGTACTTATTCTGTTAGGCATCACAGCCGCAACACATCTGTATGCTGGTGTTATAGAGGGAGCGCCGCCAGTACTTCTTGCTGGTGTTGGCTTCATCGGGGGAATGCTCCTGTACGCACGAGGTGTCCGTCGCCATGGTCTCGCTATCGCCGCGATTCCGTATACAGCTGTCCAGATCCCATTGTGGTATATTGCCAAGGCGGGGAACTTCACCCTCGTTGGGTATGTCGATAAGATCGTTCTGCTCTGTTGAATCCGCAGAAGGCGACGGGATAGCGTCGCTCTGAAGGTGG
>NZ_SGXU01000513.1:0-347 GCF_005435015.1 Halorubrum sp. SP9 | reverse complement strand
ATGCTTTCGAGCGGTCTTCGGAGCGGTCCGCGCATTATCAGCGACCGTATCAGCCGACAGTGGGCTGTATGTGTGGCTAATGACATGCCGGATGCGCTCGTATGGCGTCGTGTTAGACTCCCAGTCTGTCCCGACTGCCTCGTTGATATCTGTAAACGTAGCTGGTGGGTGTCGGTCGCTCATGTAGGCACACACGAACTAGGGGAAAATAGTACTTTGGTATCATAGTATATTCTTTCATTGCTCTCGAAAGCAGTGGTCCGTCCACGCAGACCAGTACGCGGCGGTCGGTCTGTGCTAACAGCGGAACCGGTGGGGTGGGTGTGTTACCTCCCAGCGCGAAGACC
>NZ_SGXU01000512.1:0-347 GCF_005435015.1 Halorubrum sp. SP9 | reverse complement strand
ACACATCACCGGGTTCTCAGTAGAGATCTGTACCGCTACTGTGGTGCCGGCACCGTCTATCGATTCAGGCCATCATTTTGTCGATCGTCTCGCGATATTCGATTTCGGCAACCGCTTACTATCGTATGCGAAGAGGCCATCACGATATCTGCTCCAACTGGAACTAGTACTCGGTAGCGCCCCCTAGCGCGCAAGAGCGTAAGGAGTATGTTAGATCGTCTACACGCCATGTACATGGGTCTGTTTGACCGGCTGCGTGACGATGATGACGACCGTGTTGTCTTCCTCGGCATTGATGGCGTCCCACTCGATCTCGTCGAGGACCACCCCGATGTCTTCGAGAACCT
>NZ_SGXU01000511.1:0-348 GCF_005435015.1 Halorubrum sp. SP9 | reverse complement strand
AGGGTCGATATGGGGGCTAACACGGCGACGTGTGGTTATTTTCAGAAATATTGGCCCGCATATCGAGAAGTTGGTACTTTTATGCGAAATAAAGTGAGGTCTAGCGGTAGTTACACCCCTGTCCACCCCTTCACGTCATGCGATTGGACAGGGGTGTTAGCGCGAATCGTCAAAATCGTGGGCACCCCGGTCCACCCGCTACCGTATGGTTATTTTCGAATTTAGCCACTACCCATATTGCGCCTCGACAAGAATGGAACAAAGTGAGATATCGGGGCTCGATCAGGGATCGGCAGATCTCGGTGAATACGAGCGAATATCCACTGGGGCGATTACCCCTGTCCACCC
>NZ_SGXU01000510.1:0-349 GCF_005435015.1 Halorubrum sp. SP9 | reverse complement strand
CATCTCCATCGGCTGTCTGATGGCGTTCTCCTCGGGCACCTCGAACATCGCGAACGCCATCGCGCCGCTCGTCGCGCTCGACGGCGTGGAGATGACGCCGATGATCCTCCTCGGGAGCGCGGCGGTCGCGGTCGGCGCGTTCACCATCGCCCGCCGGACGCTGGACACGCTCGGTAACGACATCACCGACCTCCCGCTGACGGCCGCCATCGTCGTCGCGGTCGTCTCCTCGGGGATCGTGATCAGCCTCTCGGCGGTCGGCATCCCCGCCTCGTTCGTCATCATCGCGACGATGTCGATCGTCGGGCTCGGCTGGGGACGGGCGACCCGCACGGTGACCGTGCGACAG
>NZ_SGXU01000509.1:0-349 GCF_005435015.1 Halorubrum sp. SP9 | reverse complement strand
TACGTCTGTTACAGATTGTCGAGCGACCGCCGGGTCGCAGATATCACCCTCGATGAATTCGAAGTTCTCATCGGGTAGCCGTTTGAGATTGTCTCGACTGCCAGTCGAGAAGTTATCAATACCTCGAACCTCGTGGCCCGACTCAAGCAAGGCCTTCGCGAGCGATGAACCGATGAATCCTCCGACGCCAGTGACGAGTGCCTTCTTTGTCATACGATTGCTGTGTGAATGTCGCCGACTACACGTTTCAAGACATCGATTCAACAGTAGATGTGTCCGAGATCCTGTTCTGTAAATCAGGTCGATTTATATAGGTAGTGTTTAGATAAGCTGATTCTATGCGAAGGCA
>NZ_SGXU01000508.1:0-349 GCF_005435015.1 Halorubrum sp. SP9 | reverse complement strand
AGGCCCATCAGCCCCGTACTCAAGAGGGTGAGTGATGTCATGGATTTCCGTTGTTAGGGGCTCCGTTCGCGCGTACAAATACCCTTCGACGCGCCTTCGACGCGGGGTCTCCGCACCGATCGGTCCCCTCGACCGCGGCGTCGATCGACCGGCCGGTGGGGTCGCACTCGGGGGGCGAAACGGGTGGGTCCACCCCCGATGGCCCGCCCCGCTACACAAGAGATAAGTGTACCATCGCTAAGGGTGGTACAAGAGCAGACAGACGAACATGATAGATCCAGTTATCCTACAACAAGGGGGCGACTGGCGCGCACAGGCGGAGGTCTTCGACGAGATCTTCTTCGTCTTC
>NZ_SGXU01000507.1:0-349 GCF_005435015.1 Halorubrum sp. SP9 | reverse complement strand
AATCAAGTGCACTCCCTGGGTCGTTTTTCAAAACGCACGACACGACGCCGGCTCGATTCTCTTCCTACTAGAGGATCGCTCTTCGGTCGTTTTGAGAATCGCCTTGTACGCCCTGTCGCTCGATCGCCAGCTGATTTCAGGCCCTATTGCACCGCCCTTCTCGGGGTGCTTTTCAGCGTTCGCTCACGCTACTTGTTCGCTATCGGTCTCGAGGAGTGTTTAGCCTTTCCAGGGGATGCCTGGAATGTTCACAGAGGATATCCGACCCCTGCTACTCTGGATTTGACGCCATCCGTACTGACTCATCTTACGGGGTTGTCACCCTGTTTCACGCTCCGTTCCAGGAGAC
>NZ_SGXU01000506.1:0-350 GCF_005435015.1 Halorubrum sp. SP9 | reverse complement strand
GTGTTCCGTCGCCGTACGTACACGGATGTCAGACTCAGACGAGACCGACGTACTGCGCGAACTCGCCTCGCTGCCGACGATCGCGAGTCCGCGCGTGTCCCCGGACGGAGAGACCGTCGCCCTCTACTACGACGTGACCGGCCGCAACGAGCTCCACCTCTGTGACCCGAGCGACGGGTCCTTAGAGCAGCTCAGCGACGGCGACGTTCCCCGGTCCGTCCGCGCCGGCTTCAAGTGGGACCCCAGCGGCGAGCGCCTCTACTACCACCGCGACGAGGCTGGCGACGAGCAGCACGACATCTGGGCGATGTCGCTCGACGGCGACAGCGAGCCCGTCGTCGAGATGGACG
>NZ_SGXU01000505.1:0-351 GCF_005435015.1 Halorubrum sp. SP9 | reverse complement strand
GATGACGATCAACGAGGAGCGCCGGCAGACGATCGCCTTCTCGGACCCCTACTGGGAGTCCGACCAGGCGATCCTCGTGCGCGAGGGCGGCGACTTCCAGCCGTCCGGGTGGAGCGACTTCGAGGGTACCCGGGTCGGCGCGCAGTCCGGCACCACCGGCGCGAACCAGGTCGAGACGAACCTCGTCGACGAGGGGATCATCTCGTCGGACAGCTTCTCGACGTACGGCAGCTACGTCCTCGCCGTCGAGGACCTCGCGAACGGCAACATCGACGCGGTCGTCGTCGACAACCCCGTCGCCGAGACGTTCGCCGCGAACCGCGACGTGACGATCGCGTTCGTCGAGGAGAC
>NZ_SGXU01000504.1:0-352 GCF_005435015.1 Halorubrum sp. SP9 | reverse complement strand
AACGGGGTCGCGGGCGTGTCTGCGAGTTTCCGCCCCGTGCGGAGGAACGACCACGAGTAGTCACGATTCTTGTTGACGACCTCCTGGAACGCTCCCTCGTACAGATCCGTCAGTTCGTTGATCGCCTTCTTGCCTTGGGTGTCCATGTCCGAGACATCGACCGCGACCTCCATGCGAATCGTGTCTCGTTCCATCATGGGGATCGTACTCATCTCATCCCAGTCGATCTCTGCGTTCTTGTCTTGGTAGTCCTCTGCCATCTCCGCGTACTCTTGTGCGTCAGGAGGAGAACGCGGGGTTTCTTCTAACGTCTCCACCCGCTCATCTCCGTCGAGAATATCTCGTCGGTCGT
>NZ_SGXU01000050.1:0-13385 GCF_005435015.1 Halorubrum sp. SP9 | reverse complement strand
TCTTCGACACGACAGCGACAGCTCGCCAGTATCAACAATCTCCTACGGAAGAGCGTATTGTTAAACTCTTAGGTGGTTCGAAAGACACAGGTAAGGTCACACCGAGTATGACGATATGAGAAATAACGGATATAGATCACAATTGAGTGAAGGCGTCCAGATTTTTGTTGATGAACTGAAAGTAACTGTAGGCCTCCTAAAACGAGGGGGATCCCCTGAACCATCTTGTTTTTCAAGGCAATTTATGTTTCTATCGAAGATGATAGAGTTTTTACGAGGTGATTCCGCGTGACAAATGAACCCAAGGTTTTCATCGTAATGTTGAATTACAATGGAATTGATCATCTTAAGTACAGCATTGGCTCTGTTCTAGATTCTGATTACGAGAACTTCGAGTTGGTGGTCGTAGACAACAACTCAAGCGATGGATCAGTTGAATATCTGGAGTCCAACTATCCGTCGGTAACTATACTCAAGCAGAGTGAAAACCGTGGTGTGCCTGCCGGAAACAATGTAGGAGTGCGATACGCGATGGACAATGCGGCCGAATTTATTCTTATTGCGAACAATGATATTCGTGTCCACCCCAAATGGATCAAGGGTGCAATTGAAGCCGCTCAGTCAGATCCGAATATCGGTATCGTCGGATATGATGTACACGGCCGACTAAAACGAATCCCATTGGAGGACTACAACGAGTCTGTTGAAAATTGGCAGGAGTTGGAATATAAACACGAGGATGGATATATTGATTCGATGGCGGCGTTGTTCGACACTGATGTCTTCAAATCGGTGGGTCTCTTTGACGAGGAATACTTTATTTACGGTGATGAGACCGACTTGGAGATACGTGCGAAAAAGGCTGGATTCAAACTTGCCCGAACGAACATACCAATCTGGCACCATTCGATGGGTACTATGGAAGAGACACCGGTGAAGTCGGCGTGGCTCGCTATGAGAAACCGACTCCGTGTCTCAATCAAACACGACCCACTTACAGGTATTCTTCGCTCAATAGCCCAATTATACAATACCGGTTGTAACCCGTTTCTGGACTATGATGAGAATAGTGCAGTTATGAAACGACGCCGACCCCGTTCTATCATTTTCAATTTTTTCATTATAACTGCGGCAGTACTCTGGAACCTCATTCATATTCGACAAACATTAGAGGCGAAGCGACGAGACAGCATTAGAGGAAGCCAATGATTCAAAAGATATATAATCAAACAGTACGCCGATTTCTCCCTCGAAAGATAGCGGCTTTCAATGGTGTTCCAGTGAGAAGGCCGAAGCTCTTTGACCAGACGGATGTGCGTCCGGGATGGGAAGCTACCTTCATTGACGCGATACACCGGGTTGTAGAACCGGGAGACGACATCGTTGAGATTGGTGGTGGATACGGTGTATCAGCAGTGGTTGCAGCAAGAGAAGTTGGTCATGAAGGATCGGTTACGGTATACGAGCCTTCAAGAGAAAGTGTCGAGGTAATAAAAGAAACCGCACAACTTAGCAAGGTCGGGGAAATTGTCTCGGTGGTAAATGCTGCTGTTGGTGAAGTGAAAGAGTCGTTCCTCGGTGATCTTGTTGACGAATCAAAGAATATATCTCCAGAAGAGATCCCCGAATGCGATGTGTTGCTGCTTGACTGCGAAGGCGCCGAACTGGATATACTACGGTCTATGTCTATTCGTCCGCGAAACTTAGTGGTTGAAACCCATCCACGACTTGGCGCACCGACAGAAGAAGTCATCGAGGCACTCCCCAGTTGCTATTCAGTGCTTTCTGTGGAGGAACTGGACGAGGAGTCCGAACTGGAGAAGGAGGACGATATTCGCGTTTTGACTGTTACGAAGGATAACTGAGTCACCGAGAATACAATTACGTAGTGCCAGATGTTGTAGTTTTCATTTTTTGATCAACAAACTAGTTAGAGGATGTAAGTAGTGTATAGCCGTTTCACACGTTGTAACACTGGGTACCGATCCCAAGTAGACGAGATCAAAAAGAAATACTCCCGGTCAAAATCTGGGTCTGTCCCTGTACTCGCTCGTGTGGAGACAGGGAAAGACATCTTGTGTGTCGGTATCTGAGAAAGGTTTGAGTTATCCGTCTTCGTATTTGTCGCATCTGGACCGAATCCGATGTTTGAAACAAGATTTTTACATGGTGCCACAGTCAATCCCCAGTTGACCGCTCTAGTAAATCCCCATTGGTAATCCCAAGTCTCAATTAATCCTTCTTCTGCCTGATAATATAGTTCTCTTACATAATCCCATTGTTTATTTCTACCCCAATATCCTTCAACAATAGATCTGATCTCGGGGTCATTCCACCCCTCCATGTCCTGTCTACATAGCTCCCAGCGGTCCGCCCAGGTTCCCCAGCCCCAAATGCCGCCATACCGGGTGAAGTGGTAGTCTTGAACGTCGTCTTTCCACGTCTCCAAGTGATTACTTCCAGAAACGTCCATCACTCGTTCATCCTCACGATACTCGTCTAACATCTCCTCGATAAATCGGAAGAAACTCCGGTTTGGTAGGCAATCGTCTTCGAGAATTATTGCTTCATCGACCGTCTCGAACACCCAGTCCAGTCCAGACTGAAACCGGTCCTTGATTCCCATATTGGTCTCCGCATAGTCACGATACACCGTACAGTCCCAGTCGACTGCCTCGGTCACAGCTCTCGTCTCCCGACACCGCTCGCTATCCTCCCCGTCGCCCTCGACAGGGCCGTCAGCAACGACGAGTAGTACCGGCGGTTCGGCATCAGCGATCCGGTCGAACACACGGGCCGTATGCTCCGGTCGGTTATACACCATCATCGCGACCGGAGTTTCCAGCTCCCAGCCGTCAAAGGGGTCGTCGGTTTGCGCTTTGGCTTCAGTTTTCTTTTCGCTCATCGCTCATCCTCGTGAAGATGTTCGCCGATCCACAGCGAAAGGACTGTGAGCGCCCATACACGTGACCAGTGCCGTTCCCCATTTATAAACTGCTTTTGGATGACTGCCGCAGCGTCGGCGTCGATCGGCGTCTCAGATAACTGTTGCTCAGAGAACGCGTCTTCAACGATATCGGATAGGTCGTCGCGCAGCCACTCAGCAAACGGGAATGTGAATCCTGTCTTATCCCTCTCGATTACGTCGAGTGGTAGAATATCTTTCACAGTCTCTTTTAACAGATCCTTCTCGCCACGTGCCTTACTATCTGGTGGAAGCGCAAGCACGTGTTCAGCGAGCGGTCCGTCAAGGAACGGGACGCGGACCTCAAGCGAATGGGTCATCGACATTGTATCTGTTTGTCTGAGAAGTTGATCACGCATGTACCAGGTTAATTCCGTCTGTGACACGACATTCCGGTCATCGGTCACACCAAGTTGGTTCATGGCCGATTCGCCAACACACTCGTCCCAATCGATACGAGACGTTTCTGGCAGGAGGCGGCTACGCGACTGCTGTGAAAACAGCCCACGGGCACTGAGATAGGCAGCACCGAATGCCGACTTCGCCGATACTGCGTCGCCGGCTGCCTCAAGTGTGGAGGAGCCTATAATCTCACTGTATCGCGAGAGCAGCCTTCCCCCGACGTCCCGAACCGGCTTTGGAATCGTGTGTAGGTACTTTGCTGCGCGATAGCGACGCGATACTGAATCAAAGGTCGGGTACCCAAAGAACAATTCGTCACTTCCGAGCCCGGATAGTGTTACCTTCAGTCCCGCATCTGCGGCGGCTTGCGAGACGAAGTACGTGTTTACACCGTCGATGGTTGGCTGGTCCATTGAGGCGATAATATCGCCGAGATGCTCGCGAATATCAGTTGGACCAACCACCTTAGATGTATGATCCGTCTCAAACTGCTCTGCGACAGTTTCCGCAAACGAGGACTCATCAAAGGCTTCACTTTCAAACCCGACAGAGAATGTGTGTAAATCCTCGCGATTATTGTCCGAGAGTTCCCGCATCATCGCGACAATCGTCGACGAATCGAGCCCACCACTAAGGAATGCGCCAACTGGCACGTCTGATCTAAGCCGGAGCGAGATACTCTCTTCAAGCAGGCCACGGAGATCACCGTCCTGGTCCTGACGGTCAAATGACGGTCTCCAGTACTGTTCGATCTCTGTGTCACCGGTCGAACGATCGTGCGTGAGAGTGGACGCTGGGGGGAGCGACCGCACACCATCAATTATAGTCCGAGATCCCGGCACATATCCGAAGGTCAAAAATCCATCTACGCTTATCGGGTCGAGCTCCCGATCGACGACGCTTCCGTCTAGCAGCGATGTAACTTCTGAAGCGAACGCGAACCGATCATTCGACTCACTGTAGTAGAACGGCTTGATACCGAACCGGTCACGAGCGGCGAAAATCTGCCCTGACTCAGCATCGTAGATCACGAAGGAAAACATTCCACGAAATTGTTCGACACACGCGGACCCATACTCAGCGTAGGCGTGGAGGATGACTTCGGTATCGGAATTCGAGGTGAACTCGTGTCCAAGTTCTCTGAGGTCGTCTCGAATCTCTCGATAATTGTACACCTCGCCATTGTAAACGATCCATGAGCCCTCGAATTCCATCGGCTGCGTTCCCGCCGCTGACAGGTCGAGGATGCTCAGTCGACGGTTACCAATTGCTACCTCAGTACTTTCTACGGACAATGACTGCCTATCCGTTACGCGTCCGTCACCTTCGACATACATGCCCCATGCGTCTGGCCCACGATCGGTAAGGGCACAGAGGCCATCCCATGCGTTCTCTACTTGAATTGGCCGATTCCCAACATATCCCCAGATACCACACATCAGCAATTCCCCCGACCGTCCCCGGTGTTCCTGAGTAGGCGCATCATCGGATTACTTATCCTCCGATCTTACAGCAGTAAGTACATAGACCCCTTTTTCATCCAACTCAACTCCTCGGTTCACGATCGTATACCCGATGTCGTCAAGTTTGGTCCGAACCGCCGACTCAGGCGAGTCGAGAAAAGCGTGTGTCTCTACGATTATTGACTGTGGACGCTGATCGAGCGACTCGAGAATTTCTAACTCGGCGCCTTCACAGTCGAGTATAAGCGTGTCGCATTCAGGAAGGGCATCAGGTTCGAGTGAGATGGCATCTGACCCGTCACCAGCGATATCAATTCCCGAGCCAATAATACCGTGTTCGATCGAAACGGAGTCTGCTACCCGACTCAATACGGCTGTCTCCCGAGCAACACGAACCCGTTCGGCTCCTCCCTCATATGTAGTGACGTGACCATTCGGTGCCGATTGGCGAGCCGCTACGACACTGGACACTCCTCTACCGCCACCCACAACGACGACTGTGTTGTTTGACTCTACGCTGCTCCGAATGCCTTCAAGTAAGGCTGCTTCGTATTCCGGAAACTCGTCAGTCGCATCCAACAGGTGTACGCCCCGGACGGGAACTCCGTTAAATGACGCAATTTTCTTTGGGGTGTACGGTCGAATGAGCGAGTTGTATATTTTGGTAATCGGCGAAGTCATTCAGGTATTGGGTGTCTGTGAGTGGCTGGTGATAAAAGGCTGTCCGAAGATGGGCCTCAGTTTCACAACACCGTATTATAAAGTTCGAGATACCGCTCAGCAGCTACCTCCAACGCAAACTCTCGTTCGGCCTTTTTACGACTATTATGACTCAACGATATACGTCTCTCCTCATCAGCAAGTACCCATTCAATCCCCGCCGCGAGGTCATCAGGATCGTATGGTTCTGCGAGATACCCGGTTTCTCGATGATCGACCGTGTCGCTCGGACCCGTGGCGTCGAACGCGACCACCGGCGTCCCGCAGGCCATAGCTTCCGAAACCGTCTGTCCGAATCCCTCGTAACGTGATGGGACGACCATCACATCAGCGGCTGCGTACAGTAGCGCGAGACTCTCTTCATCGTTCAGATAACCAGTGTAGGTCGTTGGGTGTGCCAAGTTATCCCCGTCTGCTGGCTCTGACGCACCAAAAATAACGAGGCGGAGGTCATTATCGGCATCGTGAATGTCATCAAGTGCGGCCGACAGAAGATCAAATCCCTTTCGAGGATCTGATGTCGGCCCCACAGATCCGAACAGAATAACTGTCTCGTTTCGATCAATTCCAAACATATCTCGGGCGAGGTCACTATCCCACGGTCTGAATTTTTCAGTGTCGAGACCATTTGGAATCACCTCGATCCGGCGGTCACCGAAGAGCGTACTCTCACGAGCACACTCTGCCAGCCACGTGCTCGGAGCCGCAACCGTAATGTCCGCTTCGGGGAAGGCTCGCTGCTTTCGTGACATCGTGAACCGGGAGAGGTCCCATGGAAGGGAGCTTCCCAGCTCTGGGCACTGTCCACACGACTCGGTGTAACCTTGGCAATCACGAGCGTAGTGACAGCCACCGGTCAGCGGCCACATGTCTGGGAATCGCCACACTATTGGTCGATTTATATCAGCAACGCTACTCGGAGAAAGGAAGCTACCACCTACCCAGTTCAGATGAACTAGGTCGGGGTCCAAACGGTTGATCCGTCTGTTAATATCTTCCGGGAGCCAGTTCGGGGAGAAGACACCGTCAGATCCACCGTACAGTCGCAAGGGAAACCGATCGACAAAGGGCCGCAGCATCGAATAGCCGGTCCGGAGCGTGCTTCCCGGTCCCACGGTATGAGGGTCATCACTGTCCTTGTTGTCAACTAGCATCTTCGAGTCAACCCCAATCTGGCGGAGTCCACGGTGGATGCGCTTCGTCGCTGTCCCTGCGCCACCGGAGTCGTGAGAATTTAATAACGCTACACGCATATTTTACGGTTGATATTGTTTTTGTAGTGGGTCATGTTAAATCCGAGTCTGATGGCGCATTTCGACCCTTGATACTCATTTTCACGGATCAAATGTGAACTCCAGTCTGGTGGTTGATGGAGACGGTTGACCCGAGTATCTCCTCAGCATAAGTATATAGCCCCTTTTTTAATGAAACAGTACTGATAATTTCTGCGGTATAAGAAGTAACGTTGACCATGAGATCACGTCTACTGTAACTCATGGTTGATTCTTTATTAGGGGCAGTTCTTGTAGGGTATCCGGAGAAATTCGTATATCCTGATTCCTCTGTTCTCCAATAATACAAGCATACGATATTCCTTCCAACCCACTCATCGTGTAATAACAGGCGTTTCGATAATCTCCAAAGATCTCTATCACCTGAACATCTTCGCTGTATACAGCATTCAGAAGGCCTGCTCCGTGCGGCCCAATAACTACGTCTGCTTGATAGAACAGCACTATCTGTTCAGCGAGCGAAAGGTTTGATAAAATCACACGAGAAAAGCCGTAGTCTTCCAGAAGACGGACGACTTGCGTTTCATTAACCACACGCCGTTCATCGGCATCATCTCTAGATATGTATACACGAGACGGCCATCTTTGAGTTGAGGGGGAAACATTCTCGCGTAATTGTTGCCCTACCCACTCTATACCAAATGGATCATGAATATAGCCTTGCTGGACAGGTATGTGACGTACTTCCGGAACAATAAGCCGATCAACGGCTACGCGCCCACCACTCCATTCCACGATCCTGTCAGACTCGAATCCGAGTAAGGAAACAGAGTCTATCAGCCAATCTGGTGGATTGTTCGGAATTATAACTGTCGGCTTTTCCCCAGTCACTGACTCAAAGTGTCTGACCCCTTCTAATCGAGGCAGATACTCGGCGAACCAATGAAAAAATCCGGTGGACCATGGCCCCGTGAGAGACACAGCGAGATCTATTTGGCTTGTTGGTTTGTCACTATACGACGGAAAAACTCCAGAGGAAACACTCGACGCTATTTGTCGCGCAAGTAGTGACCGGCTGTCCAACGCATTCGCGAAAGTGTACGTGTTATCCGGGGTCACTGTCAAGCCGCTTGGTCCTACTATATTTGCGTTTTGAACTGTGTGTACACTCCACTCGGAGACCCGATGGTCACCGATTAACTCCCGGATTTCATCAGGCAGCTCCCTGACATTTTCTGGGGTCGTTAGACGGAGATCCCTTTGACTACTGTATTGGATACTATTTACCGACCTCTCTTTCAAAGCGGCACTATCGCTGATATATCCGTCTAAAACCGATCTTACAAGTGGGGTATCAACAGCTGTTGCCACCGAATTTGCCGCTAAACGCTTCCAATAGCTCACATCGAATCGCATCTGTACTACTGGTTCTGCCTGAAATATCGGATCGTTCGTGTCATCCCTTCATGAAGACTAATTTCCGGCTCCCATCCCAATAATTCATTAGCCTTCGATATGTCAGGTTGGCGGCGCTTTGGATCGTCTTTGGGAAGCGGTTTATGAGTGATCTCAGAGGCTGAGTCCACGATAGATAGAATAATTTTCGCGAGTTCAGATATCGTCACTTCGTCTCTGCTTCCAATGTTCACGACTTCCCCGTCTAAGCCCTCTGTCTCCATTAGTTGACGGAGCCCACGAATTTCGTCATCTACATAACAAAAGCTACGCGTCTGTGTTCCATCACCGTATACTGTTAGATCCTCTCCAGAAAGCGACTGCCTGATAAATGTTGGAACGACTCGGCCGTCGTTTGGCCTCATCCGAGGTCCATACGTATTAAATATTCTTGCCGTTCGAACATCAACATCGAATTCGTTCTCGTATGCTACAGTCAGTGTCTCCCCGAAGCGTTTTGATTCATCATAACAGCTGCGGGGTCCGCGGAGATTTACGTTCCCGTTGTAATTTTCTGTTTGTGGGTGGACTTCTGGGTCGCCATAAACCTCGCTAGTACTGGCGTAGACCATTCGTGCGTCGTGTTTAACGCAGTATTCGAGCAGGTTCTGGGTCCCCTTCGTATTACTTTGAGCAATCTCTATCGGGTGATCTTTGAAATCCTTCGGAGACGCTCGTGACGCAAGGTGGTACACCTCGTCTACCGAGGGGAGATCAGGGAGGTCACAGACATCGCCTTTAATGTAGGTAAACTGATCTCGATTTCGGAAAGTTTCGATGTTTTGAGATTGACCACTGCTTTCATTATCGAGACAGTACACCTGGTGGTCGTCGTTGAGGAGAGATTCACAGAGGTGACTCCCGAGGAACCCAGCCCCGCCGGCGACGAGAGAGGAACGCTCCGACATTAGCGGTGGGTATTCGCCGGAAGGGCTTATTCGTATGGACTTCGATTGGCTGAGTCGGGACGGATTGAGGCAGCGCGAAAATACGCCTCGACGTAGGGGTGTAAGTCAGGTAATGAGTCGACCGCGAAGATTGAAAAGTCGCTGTGTTGTGGGTCGAGCGAAAATGACTCTGTTTCCGGGGTTACGAGAAATCCGTTTGCGACGTAGTGTTTTCCACCAGATTCGTCCACGTCGGAGGTGTCGTAGAGGTGGTCGTAAGCGCCTAACCGCTCCTCAATTGAGACCTTGACGCCGAGTTCCTCCTGCGCGACACGCTCAACAGCTTCTGAAAGACGCTCTCCCTTACGAACTCTCCCACCGGGAACAAACCACTCGCTTTTAGCGGGTTCGTTCTGACGCTTCGCGAGGAGGATTCCGTCGGCGCACATAACCACGAGATCGACGGAGGGTATCGGCATGTGTTTGACGACCTCTGCCCACACGTCGTCTGGAATCCGTTCGACAGAGTTAGTCATTGAGAATCTCCTGGCGGTGTGATTCGTACCACGCTACCGTCTGCTTGAGACCTTCCCGAAATTCGGTGGTGGCCTTCCAACCGAACTCTTCACGCGCACGCGTCGTATCCAATTTCCGACGCGGCTGGCCATCTGGCTTGGACGTATCCCACTTGATCTCACCTTGGAACCCCGTTACATCGGCAATGGTCTCCACGAGGTCGTGAATTGAAATTTCGATGCCGCTTCCCAGGTTTACCGGAGCAGACTCGTCATACCGCTCCGTCGCGGTCAGTATCCCGTCTGCCGCGTCTTTCACGTAGAGAAACTCTCTTGTCGGTTCGCCACTCCCCCACGCAGTAATCGAATCATCTCCTCGCTCCCGCGCTTCAACGCATTTTCTGATTATTGCCGGAATTACGTGTGAACTCTCGAGATCGAAGTCGTCTTCGGGGCCGTACAGGTTCACCGGCATCAAATAGATGCTATTGAATCCGTACTGCTTGCGGTACGCTCGAGATTGGGTGAGTAACGCCTTCTTGGCGATCCCATACGGAGCGTTTGTTTCTTCTGGGTACCCGTCGAAGAGGTCGTCTTCGCTGAATGGGACAGGAGTATGCTTCGGGTAGGAACAGATCGTCCCGAGGATTGTGAACTTCTCGACGCCGTGGAGGCGGGCTTGCTCGATAAGTTCGATACCCATCACCGCATTTTCGTAGAAGTACTTTCCCGGGTTCGCTCGATTGGCGCCGATCCCACCCACCGTTGCCGCGAGGTGTAAAACGATATCGGGATCAGAGTCGCGAAGTGCGCGCTGAATGTCCGATGATTTCCGTAGATCGTACTCGTCGCTTCGCGGAACAAATACGTCTACGTCATCCGCCCGCTGTTTGAGTTCCGTGGTTAGATGGCCACCGAGGAACCCGGCACCGCCTGTAACCATCACCGACTTTCCGTTCCAGTAATCCGCGGTTGAACGGTGCCACTCGGTCATCGCCAGTCGACCCGTCCATACCAGTCCTCTTTGTTATTCGCGTACCAGTCGATCGTCCGCCGAACCCCCTCACGCCATTCCACTTGAGGTTCCCAGCCGGTCTCCTCGTTGAGCTTCTCGTATCCGACCAACAGCTCCTCGACGTCGCTGTCTCCGGGTCGGTATCGGTCCTCCGCCTGAACAATCTCCGGACGGCCCCAGTATCCCTCCTCATCGCCAACGTCGAGGATGAGATTCGTCCAGTCGCGCATCGAGATGTTCTCGCCGTATCCGTACACGTACTGTTCGCCAGGAGTTCCTTCTAAGGCGACGTGTAAGTGGCCGCGAACACCGTCTTCGACGTAACAGAGGTCCCGTTTTGGTTGGAGGTTCCCGAGTTCGACGATATCTCGTTCCAAGGCCTGCGTGATGATCGTCCCGGTAATATAGCGTGGGTTCTGACGGGGACCGTAGTTGTTGAACATCCGCGTCGTAACGGCTGGAAGACCATACGCATCGTGGTAATTCATCGTCAGGAAGTCCGCCGCGAGTTTCGAAGTCGCGTAAACGCTCGTCGGATTGACGGGTGACCGTTCGGACAGGAGAACGCGGCCGTCTTCCTCGAAGTCGTGTTTTTCCGCCATTTCGTCTTTGACGTTGCCGTACTCCTCGCTGGTCCCTGCCGTATCGAATTTGGCAATGTCCAAGTCCAAATCGACGACCGACTGTAAGAGATTGAGCGTCCCCTTGATGTTGGTATCGATCGTTTCGTAGGGTCGTTCCCACGATTCGCCGACGTGTGCTTGCGCGGCAAGATGGAAGATCAACGTATCGCTGTACCCCTCCAGAGCGGAGAGTGCCCGCTTGACCGAATGGGGGTCACGCAGGTCGCCTCGGTGAATCGTGACCTCTTCTGTTCGGTGTCGGATGTTCTTGAGCTCTCCACTGGAGGTTGCTCGAACAAAAATATGGACATCAGCACCGGCCTCAACAAGACGGTCAGTAAGATGTGAACCAACAAAGCCATCGGCGCCTGTAACAAACACAGGCCGGTCAGCGAGTCGCGTATCGATGTTCATAGTCTGATCGATTGATTCGAGCCGATATTTATGTACCTTCTCCTCTCAAACAGATTCAGGCAACGTAAAATATCGTTAACTCTCAGACACAAGTAACCGATAATCCCTATAATCAATGCGTCGTCCGAAATTCTCCAAAACCAAGTATTTAAACTGGCATCTGATAGATTACAGTTGTCAAAACGAACGGCAATGTTGGATACCCAAAGGATAAGAATGAGTTGGCGCGATTCGACCCACCGATGAGGATTGGCCAAACATCGGCAATCCAGTTCCTATCGAAGATTGTAACATCAGCCGGCGGGTTCCTTGCGACTCTTTATTTTGCGAGGATAGTTGGTTCAGATACACTAGGAATATACTTTCTCCTACTTTCCTCGGTTGGTTGGCTCAGCGTATTGGTGGAGGCCGGTATCAGTCCAGCAATTACGAAACGGATGAGCGAGGGTGAGGCACCAGCAGAGTACTTCCAAGTTGGCCTTGGAGTCATTGCTGTAGGAACGGGAGTCATTACATTCTTTCTCTTTCTGTTTTCTAAGCAGGTGACTGATTATATTACACACCCTTACTCAACGTACTTCCTCGTTATTCTTGTTATCTCTGGGACAGCAATGACTACCGTTAGGTCGGGGCTGTCCGGAACCCAAAACGTCCATATCTCGGGAATATTGACCTCAATCCAGTCAATTGTCCGTATTATTCTTCAAGTTGCTGCGGTTAGTATTGGCCTTGGATTGTCAGGCCTTGTGTTCGGGTGGGTGTTGTCTTCCCTAGCTGTAGCTGTCGTCGGATTTGTCTATCTCGTGGTCAAAGTTGAAGATCTCCCGTCACCATCTCAGGTAAACACGCGAGAGAGACTAGTGAGTATCTACTCGTTTGCGAAATATTCATGGCTAGGATCATTAAAGTCGAAGACAAACAACTACGCTGATATACTGATTTTAGGGCTATTTGTGCCTAGTAATTTGATCGGAGTTTACGCGATAGCTTGGAATATTGCTTCGTTTCTAACTATCTTGGGTTCCGCGATTGAGACTACTCTATTTCCGGAATTTAGTCAACTTGAAAACAAAGATGATTACACCGAGATTGCCAACTTATTGGGGAAGAGCCTACAGTATACGGGTCTCTTTGTTATCCCCGGGCTTTTTGGGGGTATCTTACTTGGAGATCGTATTTTGAGACTATATGGCTCTGATTTTGTCGTGGGGTTTGAGGTACTAGTGCTGTTGATCGTTGCGGTGCTCATATATGACTACCAAAAGCAGTTGACTGGTGTTCTTCAAGGTATCGATAGACCAGATATTGACTTCAGAGTCAATGGAACGTTTATCGGGTCAAACATCCTTCTGAATTTCATCCTGATTCAGCAGATTGGATGGCGTGGAGCAGCAATTGCGACAGTTCTCTCCTCGGGTATTAGCCTCGTATATGCGTATTATGCTGTAAGTAAGATACTCACGATAAATATCCCTGTCAAAGAAATTGGGATACAAATCGGTGCCTCGATAATCATGGCAATTACGGTATTCCTTTTAGAAGCAGTTGAGTCAACGCACAGGGTCATTGGTCACAACGCATCGGTCGTGTTCGGATTAGTTCTCATCGGTGCCACGATCTACATGGGAACGCTGATAATCATCTCAGATGAAACGCGCAAGACAATATTCGATAACTTGCCGATCAGTCAACCA
>NZ_SGXU01000503.1:0-353 GCF_005435015.1 Halorubrum sp. SP9 | reverse complement strand
AACTGACCGCTGGAACGAAAACGACATCCACGACGGAGAGCGCTACGCGAGGTCGCCGCTGACGGATGCGTATTACCGCGTGACACGGTGGGAACGTATCGACGAGGAGAAGATCCGAGCCATCGGAAAGACAGAAGTGGAACGTGAGGACGTGCCCAGCGAATGGCTGGAGGTGTTAGACGATGCCAAAATGGACTGACTGCGTGAAGATACACGAGAACTGTGGCGGTATCGTCCGTTGGATCGAAGCGATCGATCGCCCCGGCGTCGGATGGACCGGGAAGTGTACGCACTGCGGCGAGCGTAACATCGTCGTCGAGCGGATGATCCCGGTCCGGGGACTCGACCACAGC
>NZ_SGXU01000502.1:0-354 GCF_005435015.1 Halorubrum sp. SP9 | reverse complement strand
CGTCGAAGTCGTCTAAGTCCATGGGTTCGTCAGCGGCCGACGCGTCCATATCTGGCCCAAAGACGAGTCATCGAAAAAGTGTGTCGTCATCCCAGTCCCAGAGGGCGTACGCGTATCCGCACCCGACGGCGGCGGTAAACTGAAAGAGAGAAAGGAACTGAAGCAGGCCGGCCAGCGAGGGGTCTCGAATCAGCGTCGCAGTCCGTGTCGGTACCGAATCGGTCGCCAAGGTTGTGAGAAACGCTCCCTCTTCCCCGCCCTCGTCGTCAACGAACGACTCCATTGCTCGCTTCGAGTATCCCTGCCAGAATGCCCTGTCGACTAACCACCGAAACTCCGTCCGGTACTCGAACA
>NZ_SGXU01000501.1:0-355 GCF_005435015.1 Halorubrum sp. SP9 | reverse complement strand
AAGAGCTCCGCGAGACGCTCGACGACTTCGACTACCGGATCGACGTCAACGCCAAACTGGGCCACGACGACGACAAGACGGAGTTCATCGAGAACGCGCACGCGACGCTCGACGCCCGCTACGACGCCTTCTCCCACTACCTCGACCAGGACGACTGGGACCTCTTCTTCGGCGTGTTCATGAGCACCGACCGGGTGAACCACTTCCTCTTCGGCGACTACGCGACCGACGGCGAGTACGCCGACGAGTTCCTCGAGTTCTACCGCAAGCTCGACGGCTACATCGGGGAGATCCGCGACTCGCTCGACGACGACACCACCCTGATCGTCGCCTCTGACCACGGGTTCACTCGACT
>NZ_SGXU01000500.1:0-355 GCF_005435015.1 Halorubrum sp. SP9 | reverse complement strand
CTCGTCGCCAGACTCACCGTACGGAACTGACTCAGGAAGAGGTAGGTCTTGGGTGATACGCTCCCAGAGGTGCTCGTCTAGCGTTTCGACGACATCGTCCCAGTCTGGGTCTGACTCGTTCTCCTCGGTATCGTCGTAGATGAGGCGCTCTTCTTGCGTTGCGAACCGATAGCGGGGTCCGCTCTCGTCTTGCGTCGGTCGGATGAACTTCTGAAGCCGGTCTAGTGATTCTTCAACGCGATTGGTTGTACTGATCCAGGATTGGCCATTCAGGTCGTCCATGACGGCGACTGCGATGTTCCCCTCGTTGAGTGGGACAATTTCGTGAACGTGCTGAAGCAGGAGTACCGCCTTC
>NZ_SGXU01000499.1:0-356 GCF_005435015.1 Halorubrum sp. SP9 | reverse complement strand
GTCTATCCTGCTTATTCGATTGGACGTGACACAGGGGCTAAATTTAGTAGGACGTTGACAAATGGTTCCGTATGGGCGATTCCGAGTGCGAAATTCCTAATGATCCAGATATCTCTCAAGAGGATATTGAGTCAGGCGCCGACCTCTCCGATTCTGACCTCTCTGGGGCAGAACTCAAGGGCGTCAACCTCTCCAACGCGAACCTTAGTGGGGCCGATCTTTCTGACGCGGACTTCAGTGAGGCAGATCTCTCCGATGCGGACCTCAGTGAAGCCGATCTCTCTAGAGCGGAACTTAGAGAGGCCGACCTCTCCGATTCCGATCTTGAAGATACTAACCTCTACAAAGCGTCTCTC
>NZ_SGXU01000498.1:0-356 GCF_005435015.1 Halorubrum sp. SP9 | reverse complement strand
CACTGCGTGGCACCACCACGCAAATCAGCGTTCTTACGAGGCTCCGGCCTCCCCGTGGAGGCTTCTCTCGGTGAGTCCAGCAGCAGTGGAATGGTACCATCCGAATCTTCAACTTAACTGGGGACTCGGTCGAGTGGAAGGTGGAGAGTGGGACGACACGAGCAACTGCTCGCATCTCCGAGACACTGTTATTTATCGCGGGCTCAGCGAGAGATTTCAAGAAAGCTACGCATGGGAAGATACAACTCTTTTCAAGTACGTAGCGGAGCAATTTGAGCAGCGTGAGACAGTGCGAGGGTATGAAAACCCATCAGAGTATGTGAGGGTTCGGTGTGCGTATCTCGATAATCTCTTCG
>NZ_SGXU01000497.1:0-356 GCF_005435015.1 Halorubrum sp. SP9 | reverse complement strand
GCTCGGTCAGCGAGGTCTTCCCTCGGTACGCCGTCGTCCAGATGGTCTTCGATAGACCAACGGCGGATCGGATGCGGACTGTAATTGACGGGACATTCCGACGCCATCGAGTCTTTGGCTGCGTCACACTCGTTGATGTCTCGGTTCTGAGGACATTCATTCGAGAAGGCACACGGTCGAGTCATCTTATACAGATCCCGACGGACCGTCGTTGTCGAAGGACGACCGCCGTTCCTGTTCCGTAGTAAGGGTTTTCGACCAAATTTGTCCGTCCCCTCGCCGTTTCGTTCAGGATGTTCGAGGTACTCGTTGATCAGCTCGCAGAGGTGACTCGGGACGTTGATGTTCCTCTCTCC
>NZ_SGXU01000496.1:0-357 GCF_005435015.1 Halorubrum sp. SP9 | reverse complement strand
CGAGGACAAACACAACAGAGTCGAAATGCTCGTTGACGATCCGGTAGAGCTCATCCCACTTCTCTTTCGTTGCCACGCCGTGTTTTGGCACCTCAACAGGGACTCCTGCCGCATCAGCAGCCTGCTGAACGAGTTCATACACGGCGATACCAAGCGTGTCTAGATCCTGGCAGTTCACTTCAACAGTGCCAAACCGGATGTCACGGCTCTCACAGATACGGCTGATATTATGACAAACTGCCTTCGTAATTAGCGATTTCCCAGTTCCAGACGGGCCGTAGAGGAACAGGTTTGGCGGTCGGTTATCGCCGAGGGCAACCCGAAGCATCTTGGTGACTTCTTGGAGCTGCTCATCAC
>NZ_SGXU01000495.1:0-358 GCF_005435015.1 Halorubrum sp. SP9 | reverse complement strand
CCCCGGGAGACCGACGGGCGTCGTCCGCTGAGTACGGTGGCGGTGTCTCCGGGCGGCCAGTACAGTTTTTTGCTAGCGCACGTCAGCGACTCGTATGTTAAGGCCCCGCTACCATCGGTTCGCAGCGTTCGGCCTCGGTGTCGGAACGGGGGGAGCGTTGCTCTGGCTCGGAATCGACGTCCTGCTTTCGAGCGCGGTCGCGGTCGCGCTCGCTGTGAGCGTCGCGTTCCAGTTTCGAACCAACCGCGAGTTTCCCGACAGGTGGACCGGAAGCGGATGGAGGAACGACCGGTGGACTCTCCTTTCGTTGGCCGTGACCAACTTCGCCGCGCTCGTCGGCGTCCGCCTCCAGCTTGGC
>NZ_SGXU01000494.1:0-358 GCF_005435015.1 Halorubrum sp. SP9 | reverse complement strand
GGCAGGCATCGGGGGCCGTGGACGCCCCGACCGCAACCCACTCGTCCGTTCGAGACGACCGTGACCCATCTCGGGGTATGGCGTCGAGGACGGTGGGAGTGTCAGACTAACCTGCGGGAAGACAGAAGCCTCGGGGCTTGACCCCGAGGCGGTTCACTTCTGTAGAAAGTGTAGTTCTCATATCACAAATCATCCAACAGGTTAATGTGCTCCTATTTCGATAACTATATATGAATATTACCGACCAATCAAGCAGCGAGGTTAATTCGTTAGCCTTCGCTGAAACTATTGGCGGCGCGAGATCGAGTGAAATAGTTGTTGATAACCTACTGTTGCTAGCTCAGTCATTTCTTTCTAA